>JBBQGR010000066.1:0-9401 GCA_038323185.1 Phycisphaerales bacterium
CGCCCAGCGGGCCGAGCACGATGGGGCGAGCGAGAATCTCCTGCACCGCGCCCGCAACGTTGTTGGAGCGGATGGTGGGCTCGCCGGTGCGCGTGGAGATGACGTGGCTGTAGCCAAGCTCGGCACCGAGGCGGTTGGCCGCGGTGATGACCATGCCATAGCACTCCGCAACCTGCAGCGTGTTGAACTGCTCGATCTGGCCTTGGGCCTGGGCCTGGGACCTCCGCAGTTCTTCCTGCTTGGAGCCGAACTCCTGCTCGATGGTCTTGCGCTCGGGCGTGTTCTCCTGCGTCGCGCCGGCTCGGGCGATGACGTCGCGAAGGCCCCGGTCGAGTTCCTCGAGCATCTTGTTCTGCGCGGCGGTGTTGGTGTTGCGGGCCGAGAGATACTTCTCTGAGAGGATCATCTTCTCGGTGATGCCGAGGATGTCGATGGTCGCGATCCGCGTGTCGGCCGCGAGCGCCGGGGTTGCGACCGCAGGAGAGGCCATACACTGATACCCCGCCGCGAGCGAGAGCGAGAGCGCGAGGCCGGTGTAGATCACGATGCGTTCAGCCGTCTTCATGCGAACTCCTTGCGTGCCCAGTGGCCGCTTCAGGCCGGGCTGCCAGTATAGGGAAAGATTGCGGCGTTCGGCCCGGCGTGCGGGTTCGGGGCCGCGGGGGTGTCGGGTGGTACGCTCTCGGCACATGAACCGCACTCCCCCCGCACGCGCCACCCGCTCGCGCCCGCTTGCCATGCTCACCGGCGCGACACTCGCTGCCTGCATGGGGCTTGCCGCCTGCAATCCCACCATCCGCATTGACCTGCTCCCCGGGCCAGAGGCTCTTGAGCCGGTGGTGGTCCTTGAGAAGGAGGCGAGCACCTCGCATCGGATCGCGATGATCGAGCTTCGAGGCCTGCTCGTGGACTCTGTTCGGCCCACGCTCCTTGGCGGCGGCGAGAATCCCGTAGACCGCTTCATCGCGCAGCTCACTCTCGCCGAGGAGGATCCGCGTGTCAAGGCCGTCATCGTGCGAATCTCCTCACCCGGCGGCACCGTCACCTCCAGCCACATCCTCTACACCGAGCTTCGAGCCTTTCGCGAACGATCCGGCAAGCCCGTAGTGGTGAGCATCGGCGAGGTCGCGGCCAGCGGCGGGTACTACGTCTCTCTCGCGGCAGACCAGATCATCGCCGAGCCAACGTCCATCACCGGATCCATCGGCGTGATCGTCCAAACGGTCAACGTGAGCAAGGGCCTGAGCATGATCGGCATCACATCGCGGTCGGTCGTTTCGGGCCAGAACAAGGATATGGCCAATCCGCTCGAACCCGTTGAGGAACGCCACTTCGCGGTGCTTCAGGAACTCGTCGATGGTTCCTACGCGAGATTCAAGGACCTGGTGGTCGAGCGCCGCCCTCGCCTGAATCCGACTAACCTCGATATGGCCACCGACGGGCGCATCTTCTCGGGTGAGGCCGCGCACAAGCTCGGGCTGATCGATGGACTCGGCGGCGTTCGCGAGGCGCACGCCGCGGCCAAGTCCCTCGCGGGCATCGAAGCCGCGCAGCTCGTGAGGTACGTCACGGGTGGAGAGACTGCCCGCACGCCATACGCCGCGCTCCCCTCCTCAACACCAAGCGCAGAACGCGAGATCAATCTCTTCCAGCTCAACCTCGCTGGCCACGCGCAGCTCGGTGGGCTCGGCAACCCGATGGAGACCAGCGGCATCTACTACCTGTGGATGCCGTAAGGCGCCGGGTGCCGCACGGCTCTGGGCAGCCCGGCGGTCCCCGCCGGATCCTTCCATACGCAACAAGAACACGGCAATGCTTCGTACGATTCCATAGCTCAGACCGACTTGTTCGAAACCGCAACCCGGAGTCCGATCATGCCCAACATTCTCGTCCTTGGTGCTGGCATGGTGGGCCGCGTGATCGCTGCGGACCTTGCGATGGACGCTGCGCATCGCGTCACGATCGCGGATGTGCGTGAGGCCAATCTCGCCAGCGCCGTGGAGCACGCGAAGTTGCAGGGCCGCACTGTCGCGGCGCACCGTGCGGATCTCTCTGACCCCGCGGCGGTGTCGCGACTCGCATCGTTATTCGACATGGTCGTGGGGGCGCTCTCAAGCCGAATCGGCTTCGCCACGCTCGGCGCGGTCATCGATGCGGGGAAGAACTACTGCGACATCAGCTTCATGGGCGAGGACTTCGCGGCCCTGAGCGCACGCGCGAAGGACAAGGGCGTGACGTGCGTGGTGGACTGTGGAGTCGCGCCCGGCATGAGCCACATCCTCTCGGCCCACCTTGCGGGGCTGCTCGAACCCTGCGAGACCATCGAGATCTACGTCGGCGGACTGCCGCGCGAGCGTCGATGGCCCTTTGAGTACAAGGCGGCCTTTGCGCCCAGCGACGTGATCGAGGAGTACACGCGCCCCGCGCGCCTCGTGGAGCACGGCAAGGTCGTGACGCGCGAGGCACTCTCGGAGCCGGAGCTGCTGGACTTTGGCGGCGTCGGCACGCTCGAGGCCTTCAACACCGACGGGCTCCGGAGCCTCACGACGTCCCTCTCGGTCCCTTTCATGAAGGAAAAAACACTGCGATATCCGGGCCACATCGCGCTGATGCGAGCCATGAGAGAGACCGGCCTCTTTTCCCAAGAACCCATCAAGGTTGGCGACGCGATGGTGCGGCCGCTCGACCTTACCAGCACGCTCATGTTCCCAAAGTGGACCTACCAACCCGGCGAGGAGGACCTGACCGTCATGCGAGTCCTAGCGACCGGCGTGCGGCGGGAAGGAGCGTGGCGCGGCAAGCGCGTTCGCGTCGCGTACGACCTCTTTGATCTCTACCATCGCGCAACGCAGGCCACGAGCATGTCTCGCACAACCGCCTTTCCCGCCGCGATTGTCGCGCGTGAGATCCTCGCGGGCCGCTTCAAGCGACCCGGCGTCAACGCGCCCGAGGCGCTCGCCAGCGCGCCGGGCGTGGTTGATCGCATCCTCGCCGCTCACAGCGAGCGTGCCGTCACATACACGTTCCGCGAAGAGGCCATGTCTTGAGCGGCTTTCGCCCACCAGAAGATCCGCGGCCGGACGCGAGAGCTGATCCGCGCACGAGCCAGACTCCGCTCATCAGCGGCGGGCTCGATCCCGATCAACTCGTCCTCTTCACCTCCGCACGCACGGAGTTCGAGGGGCGCACCATCGCCGTCACGCTCGAAGCGGCGCACATCCCCGCCCGCGTCTTCGCGGCTGGCGCGAACATGCTGCAGTGGGAGGGTGGCTATACGGATCCGATCAAGGTCATGGTCAGGCGTGCCGATCTCGCTCGCGCGGGTGCGGCGCTGAAGCAGAACAAGCAGGACTCGGTCGATCTTGATTGGAGCGAGGTCGATGTCGGGCAGCCCGAGGCAGGCACGATCCTGCCCATGCCCGGCGCGACACGATTCCGCGGCACCTTCGCCATGCGCCAGGTCAGGCGCATCGGCTTCATCATGATTATCGCCGCGCTGATCGCGGGCTTCATGGCACCCAACGCAGCGATCCCGATCCTGATCGGCGCGGTGACGCTGATTCTGGCGGGGTGGAGCACAGAACCAAAGCAGGCTGTTAAGCAAACGCCAGCACGAAGAGGATGATCGTTCCGAGCCATCGCCGCAAGGCTGTGGTGGCGAGTTGACCAGCGTTACTCGCTGAAATCTGTGCGAGTCACTCCATCTATTCGCGATCCGTTTGCACCAGCGAGCCCTGATCGCGGAGGGCTGCGGCGAGCGCTGCACGGGTCATCATCGCAGTGGTCCCATCGGCACGACCGACGAGGATCTCGTGAAGGCTCGGGTTCATTCGCGTCCAATCCTCACAGAGCAGGATGTACGAGCCCTCATCCTGAGTCGATGTCCAGCGCGGATATGTGTCGCCCGGCAGGACTGGCGGGGCGACATAGATCCAGTCAGGCTTGGGGCCATCAACTCGCCCGCTGTTCAGAATGCGGCGGCTCAAGACAAGCTCCATCCACGGCAACTGTCCCTCCCACGACGCGTTCGTGGGCACGAGCCCCTTCGACTCGAGTGACGCGTAGCTGAACAATCGCAAGACCTCGTCAAGACGTGTTTCCGCAATCTGTCGCTGCGACTCACGCCAGGCGCCACGAACCAGCGGAGTCAAGGCGAGTACCGCAGCCGCGACGACCGCAACGCCCGCCACCGCAAGGGTTCGAACTTGTCGACCAATTAGGGCAGTCTTCTCATTCGACTTGGAACTCACGCGGTAACTCCCATTCATGGCCCGCTTGGTACCGTCGATGTCCCCCCTGAGTTCGGTGCCGCTGGCTGCAAAGCTGCCGGAGGTGGTAGTGGTGGTGGAGCTGCGGCAGCAGGCACGGCGGGCACCGCCGCGGCCGCGTCCCTCTCGCGATCTCCAAGCCCCGACATGCTGCGAGCCACGACGAACAGAACGCTTGCAGTCGGTATGGCGAAAAGGATGACCCAGAGCGCGAGCAGGGCCCATCCGATTCTTTCGCGTTTCTGACTGCGAAGTTGCGTCGTTTGGGCGGCATCGGTGCAAGCTTCTTGACGCTTCCTCGCCTCCGCGGTTCAGAAAGCGACTGAGCGCCGCCGGAGCTTTGTACCGCACTTGCCTTCAAGACCCCCGCGCACCGTGTCAGGTTTTAGACGCAATCATGCCTTCTTCGAATCCGCGTTGCCACCCTGCGTCCCGATCGCATCACCCTGTCTCGTCCGAAGCTTGCCCAGTGCCGCGGGCAGTTCCACGCCCGCCTGCTCCGCGAGCTCGTGCAGCTTCGGCAGCGACCCAACGAGCCCCGACAGGAAGTCCGCTGTTGCGTTGCGGCCGTTGCTGTTGGTGCCGCCGCCGGTGCCCTGGTCCCACACGGTGATCTTGTCGATCTTGATGCCCTGGATCGCCTTGACTTGCTGCTCGACGAGCTTTGGCAACTGCTCGATGAGCAGGAGCGTGGGTCCGACGGCGGGGTCCGTGCCGCAGGCCTCGATGAGCCTGCGATATCCCTCGGCCTTCGCTTCCATCACGAGCTGGACGCCCTTGGCCTCGGCCTCGTACTTGGCGAGGATGGCGTCGGCGTGTCCCTGCGCCTCGCGTCGGAGCTTCTCGGCCTCGGCCTCCGCGGCGAGCGCGATGCGCTGCTTCTCGATCTCCTGCGGCGCGAGTTGCTCCTTGCCGAGCCTTGCGAGTTCTTGCTCGCGCTGCGCAATCAAGATTGCCTGCGCCGCGTTCGCTGCCGCGACCTCGGACCGCCGCCTTCCCTCCGCCGCGATCTCCGCGAGCTGCGCCTGGCTCTTGGCGATGCGCTCGCGCGACGCATTCTCGCCCGTAACAGCCTGGGCCTCGGCCTCCGCGACGCGGATTCGCTGCTCCTGCTCGGCCTGCTTCTTGGCGGTTGCGATCTCGGCCTCGCGCTGTGCGATGGCGATCTCGCGCTCGCGCTTGCTCTCGCTCTCGCCCTTGACGGCCTGGGCCTCGAGTGCGGCAATGGCCACGCGCTGCGACTGCTCGCTCTTCTTCTGTCCCTCGGCGCTGGCGGCGACCTGGGCCGCGACATTCACCTCGCGCTCGCGGGTTGCCATGGCTTCGCCGGTGGCGCCGTCGCGCACCTGCTGGGCCACTTCCACGCGTGCCCGATTGACGGCCTCGGCCGCGGCACGCTTGCCGATGGCCTCGATGTAGCCGCTCTCGTCGGTGATGTCGCGGATGTTCACGTTGATCAGTTGCAGACCGATCTTGTTGATCTCCTGCTCAACGTTCTCGTTGATCAGCCGCATAAACTTCTCGCGGTCCTTGTTGATCTCCTCGATCGACAGCGTCGCGATCACCAGGCGCAACTGGCCGAGGATGCTGTCCTGTGCCTGCGCGCGGATTGCCTCCGTCGGCAGGCTCAGCAGGCGCTCCGCGGAGTTTTGCATCAGAACCGGATCCGTTGAAATGCCGACGGTGAAGTTCGAGGGAACATTCACGCGGATGTTGTTCTGCGAGAGCGCGCCCTGCAGCGGGATCTCGATGACCAGCGGCTCCAGCGAGAGGTACGAATAGTCCTGCACCAGCGGCAGGACAAACGTGCCGCCGCCGTGGATGCACTTGCTGCTCTTGTCACGCCCGACGCGTCCGAAGACGACGAGGATCCGGTTGCTGGGACAGCGCTTGTACTGGCGCGCGACAAAGATGCTGACAAAGAGCAGCAGCAGCAGCAGGCCGATGACGCCCGCCGCGAGAATGAACGGTCCGAGGCTGTTGCCACCTGGCTGGTTGGTCTGCGCGAGCACGAACGCATCCGCGCTGATCGAGGGAATCATCGAACTCGTCGCAATCATCAAACTCATCACGAGCCTCCATCTGCTTTAAGTCGCTGCTTCACCGACCCGTGCCTCACACGCCGCCGCCACCGGGGGCGAGCCGTGATCTTCGCTGAATCTGCGATTACACCGCTTCCACCGTCACCGAGCTATCCGCGTGGGCCGCGACAACCCGCGCGCGTCGCTTGCTCTCGATCTCCGGCCCGGTTGAGTCGGCGGTGTAGATGCGCTGACGACCGCTGATGACGAGCTTAACCTGACCCCGACCTTGCCCCTTTGCCGGGATCGTGACGTAGACGTCTGCTTCGTGGCCGATGGCCATGCTGGGTGAGACGTTGCCGCTGGTCGCGAGCGTCGACACACCCCGCAGCATAGTGCCCAGCACAGCCATGAACGCCCCCCCGCCCAGCACCCCGATCAAGAAACTCCATCCGAAGTTGAGGCCAAGCCCCTCCAGCCCGCCCAGCCCCGCGATGCCAAAGCCCATCAGGCCCGCCATGATGCTCTGGAGAGAGAAGATCTGGAACGCGCTGGTCGTGTCGCCATGCGCGTTGACATCCACGACGTCCGGAGCGCCAGCGTCCAGGTCCGCGCCGATCCCGGCGAAGAGCATCAGCAGGATCTTCAGAAAGAAGACACCCGCCCCGAGCAGCGCCGGGATCGTGAACCACACCGCTGGCGGCGAAAACAGCAAGTCCAACATCGGAACCAATTCTCCTTGCGCCCAGGCATCAACACATCCCGAACGCCCTTACGGCCACGTGTACGGACAAGGCCTCAATCTGTATCACCAGCCCCAGCGTGAGCCCTACAGGATCCCGAGCTCGTTCCGCAGAGCGTATCGCGCGATCAGGCTGACCGTTTGGCAGCGCCTCCGCGGCCGCTGCGTCTCTGGCGCGCCAGTGGCCCGCTGCCTGTCAGTTAACCAACACACACTCCTGTCTGGATTTACGAAGTCTTCACGCTCTTCGCCGCAGCGCAATAGACTCGGGGTAGCTCGCGAGAATGCGGTCCATCACTCGGTCCGGCCGGGCATCTGCCCCCCTGTCAACAAAGGAGTTCCCGATGCCCCTCTCCCCCTCCGGCAAACGTCTCTGCACACTGAGCCCCGGCGACGGTGTCGGCCCCGAGTGCGTCGCTGCGGCGGTCCAAATCATCGAGGCCGCGGGCGTCAGCCTGGAGTTCGAGCGCGTTGAGGCTGGCGAGTCGGTCTTTAAGCGCGGCATCCCCTCGGGCGTCCCGCAGGAAACCATCGAGAGCATCGGCCGCACGCGCCTGGTCTTCAAGGGACCCCTCGGCACGCCCGTCGGCTACGGCGAGAAGTCCGCCAACGTCACGCTGCGCAAGCTCTTCGAGACGTACGCCAACATCCGTCCCGTGCGCGAGATCCCCGGCGTCAAGACGCCCTACTCCGGCCGCGGTATCGACTTGGTCGTCGTGCGCGAGAACGTCGAGGACCTCTACGCTGGCATCGAGCACATGCAGACGCCCGGCGTCGCGCAGTGCCTGAAGCTCATCAGCGCGAAGGGCTGCGAGAAGATCGTGCGCACCGCCTTCGAGTTCGCGCGTTCGGAAGGACGCAAGAGCGTCGCCTGCGCCACCAAGTCCAACATCATGAAGATGACCGAGGGCCTGCTCAAGCGCACCTTCGAGCGCATCGCCCCCGAGTATCCCGAGCTGGAGTCCTGGCACGTCATCATCGACAACTGCGCCCACCAGCTCGTCAAGAAGCCCGAGCAGTTCGACGTGATCGTCACGACCAACATGAACGGCGACATCATCAGCGATCTCACGAGCGCGCTCGTCGGCGGCCTTGGCTTCGCGCCCAGCGCCAATCTCGGCAACGACGTAGCGATCTTCGAGGCCGTCCACGGCAGCGCACCCAAGTACGCGGGCAAGAACTGCATCAACCCCACGGCGGTGCTGATGAGCGGCGTCGCGATGCTCCGCTACATCAACGAGTTCGAAGCCGCGCAGGCCATCGAGCACAGCGTCCTCTACACGCTCGAAGAGTGCGCCCGCCAGGGCGTCGGCACCGGCGACGTCGTCGGGTACGACAAGCCCAACACGCTCACCACCAGCGGCTATTCCGACCGCATCATCGCCAACCTCGGCAAGAAGAGCGAGAAGTACAAGGTCCGCGACTACAAGGAAATCAAGCTCCCCAGGCTCTCCAGCGATCCCGAGTTCGTCAAGGCCAAGAGCCTGCGCACCGTCGGTGCCGACATCTTCGTCCACAGCCCGCTCCAGCCCGCCGCCCTTGGACCCTCTGTCGAGCAGATCATGGAGGGCACGGCGCTCAAGCTCAAGATGATCTCCAACCGCGGCACCAAGGTCTACCCAAGCGCGGGCGCCATCACCGACTGCGTGGACCAGTACCGCTGCCGCTGCATCCTCCGCGCCGGCGCCGAGAAGGGTGGCAGCGGCGACCTCACCGACGAAGTCCTCCTCCCAGTCCTCGCCAAGCTCGGCGTTAAGCACCGCTGGATGCACATCGAGAAGCTTCAGGAGATCGACGGCGCCGACGGCTTCACCAAGGCGCAGGGCGAGGATTGAGCCGCTTTGGGGGCGGGCGTCCCTCCCGCCTGTTGCGTCTTTCTCCCTCCGCCAGCAACGTTCCTTCCTCACCTGGATAACATCGCCCCATGGGGAAGAAGGCCAGCTCGAAATCCAAGGCTCAAGGATCAGCACCGACCGATCGCACGTCGGCGGATGCCGCGGCTCTCGCATCTGCGCGGCGTGCCCGCCCCTCTGCGCTGCTCGACACTCGCGTCATCTACTGCGGCGACAACCTCGAACAGCTCGCCAAGTTGCCCGACGCGTGCGTGGACCTGATCTACATCGACCCGCCCTTCAACTCCAACCGCAACTACGAGGTCTTCTGGGGCGAGACCAAGGAGAAGCGGTCGTGCGAGGACCGGCACGCGAGCACGCAGGCGTACATCGATTACATGCGGCCGCGATGCCAGCAACTCGCCCGCGTGCTCAAGAACACCGTCTCGTTCTACTACCACTGCGACTGGCACGCCTCGCACTATGTCAAGGTGATGCTGGACCAGTTGTTCGGGGAAAACAACTGGTCCAGCATCAC
>JBBQGR010000067.1:0-9243 GCA_038323185.1 Phycisphaerales bacterium
TCTGGTAGCCCGCGGTGAGATCGTCGATGGAGTCGAGCGTTTCCTGGCGGATGGCCTGCTCGCGTGCGGCCTTGGTCGAGAGGCGTTGGATGCGGCTGAGGATCGCCGCGCGGACGCGGCTTTTGGCCTGCTCGTTGCCGAGGGGAATCTCGGCGGAGAGGCCGACTTCCCAGTCCTCGAAGCGGTTGCGCTGGAGCGTGTGGAAGCTGTCTTGCGTGGATGCGCCCAGGCCGTTGACACGGTACGTGTAGTCGAGGGTGAGGAGCGGGAGGGACTGGTTGCGCGCGAGGTCGATCTGGGCGGCGTCTGCCGCGAGTCGGAGCTCGAGCTCGAGCATCTCCATGCGGTTGGCGACGGCGAAGTTGGCGACGCCGCGCGGGTCCATCTCGTACTCGACGGGATCGGGCGGCGTTGCGGTTGTGATGATGGTGGGGGTGTCGAGCGTGAGGCCGGGGAGGTTCACGATGCGCTTGAGCTCGCGCTGCTGGATCAGGACGTTGCGCTGCGCGGAGATGATGGCACCGAGGCGATCGGCGACGCCAGCCTGGGCGCGGACGACCTCGATGTCGTTGATGAGGCCGGCACCGACGCGGCGCTGGGCGCGGGCGAGCTGCTCGCTTGCGAGCTCGTACTGCTGCTGCGTCACCTCGAACTCGGCGCGGATCTGGTAGAGGCGCCAGTACGCGCGGTCGATGGCGGCGAGCTGGCGGATGGCCTCGAGCTTGGTGCGGGCCTCGGTTGCCTGGCGGTCGTAGGAGGCGATGCGAAGTGCCGTGGTGTTGGCGCGGCGGCCGGCGTTGCGCAGGAGCGGATGGCTGATGGAGAAGGCCAGGTCGCTGGTGTACGCGGGGTTGAGCGTTGAGAAGGTGTTGTCGGACTCGTTCTTGGCGACGGGGAGGGAGACTGTGATGTCGCCGCCGGTGCGCATCGGGACGCGGACGCCGGGCTCGACGAAGAGGTTGCGAGACTGGTTGGCATCGAGCTGGCTGGCGGTGGGTGAGTCGTTCTCGCGCCAGCCGCTGCGCAGGGTGAAGGCGCTCTCGAAGCGGGCGTCTTCCTGCGTGACGCGCTCCTGGGCGATGGTGGGATCGATGAGTGCGACGCGAAGGTCGAGGTTGTTGGCCAGGACGCTGGCGCGCGACTCTTCGAGGCCGAGTGCCATCGTCTCCATGGAGGCAAAGCGGTTGCGGAGGACTTCGGCTTCTTCGGGCGTTTGGGAGGTGCGTTGTATTGGCTTTGGGGTGAAGGTCTCGGGCGAGGGGCCGCTGATATCGCGCAGGCGCGCGATGGAGACGCGCTCGCCGAGGTCATCGCCATGCTTGTGGAAGGGAGACGTGAGGGGAGATGAGAAGAGTGAGGAAGAGCAGGAGGGGAGGGTGAGGAGCAGCGATGCGGCGAGGCAGCGATGGAGCGATGAAGTGGAGGAGAGCGATGCAGCGATGGAGCGAGTCAGCGAGGTAGTGGAAAAGTTGCGCGGTGTGGAGTTTGCGGAACCTTCCTCCGGCGTGTTCTTGTGGGTTCGAGATTCAATCACCGCTAGAAACTCCTTCGGTCTTCCGCTGCATCGCTGCATCCCTGCGTCGCTGCTTCGCCGCTCGTTGTTCACTACTTCGCTGCTTTGCGTTCCCTACTCGTGCCTCAGCGCCTCGATTGGATCGAGCCTTGCGGCTTTCATGGCGGGGAACATGCCGAAGATCACGCCGGTGGCGGCGGAGAAGCCTACTGCAAGGATGACGGCCCAGGCCGGGATCTCCGCGCCCTTGATGAGCTCGATGCCGGAGAATCGCGCGGCGGTGACCATCGCCTGGCTGAAGCCCAGCCCGATGGCCCCGCCCACCATGCAGAGCGTGACGGCCTCGATGAGAAACTGGAGGAGGATGACTTCGGGGCGTGCGCCGACGGCCTTGCGCAGGCCGATCTCTCGGGTTCGTTCGCTGACGCTGACGAGCATGATGTTCATGATGCCGATGCCGCCGACGATGAGGGAGATGCCCACGAGGCCGCCGACGGCGGTGGTGAGGGCGCCAGCGATGATGCCGAACTGCTGGCGGGCCTGCTCGATGGACTCGATGCCGAAGGTGTCGGGGTCGTCGGGCGTGAGATTTCGAACGCGCCGGAGGTAGAAGCGAACTTCGGCGCGGGCGTCCTCGAACTGATCGGCGGTAAAGGTCTGGGCGACGATGTAGAGGCGTGGCTCGTCGCGAAGCATCATGCCGGTGCCGAAGGGGATGAAGATCTCGGTCTGGCTTTCGTCGCCGCCGAGCATGGGGCTGACGTTGCGCGTCTCGACGACGCCGACGATCTTGAAGCGGCGTCCCTCGATCAGGATGAAGTCGCCGGTTGGATCAGAGTCCAGGCCCATCTCCTCGACGCCCTTGTCGTTGATGAGGCAGACCTGGAGTCGTTCCTTGTCGTCGTTGGCCGTGAAGGTGCGGCCGAAGGTGACGAATCGCTGCTCGATCTCGTGCCACTCGGGCTTGATGCCCTGCACGCTGACGAAGGGGCGCACGCGGTCCTCGTACTGGACCGGCGCGTTGATCTGCATGATAGGAGAGAGGCGCTGGATCGAGGGCGAGTTGGCGGCGATTCCATCAACCTGTTCGATGGTCAGGCGGATCTGGCGGAAGGAGAAGCGGTCGCGCTGGTCGGGGGGCATGCGCGGGAAGATCCAGACCTTGTTGGCGCCGATGGAGGCCAGCTCGCCCAGGACGAACTGCTTGAGGCCGACCATGGCGGCGACGGTGCAGATGACGGCGATCACGGCGATCACGATGCCGAGCGTCGTGAGCATCGTGCGGATCTTGTTGGACCACATCTGCCCCAGCGCGAGAAAGACGGTCTGGGTGATGAGGCGGATGAGCGTCATGAGGTTGCCTCCGCGGGCGTGGCGAGGATGTCGGCGGCGGAGGGGGCGGAGGGAGGGGAGGGGGAGACCATCTTTTGCGCGATCTGAAGGGAGCGCTGCAGGTAGTCCTGGTGGATGGGATCGACTTCGGTGCGGTGATCGGAGAGGATGCTGCCGTCGCGCAGACGGACGATGCGCTGGGCGTGGCCGGCGATGTCTTCTTCGTGAGTCACGATGATGATGGTCTGGCCCTCGGCGTGCAGGATCTTGAAGAGGGCGATGATCTCCTCGCTGGTCTTGCTGTCGAGGTTGCCGGTGGGCTCATCGGCGAGGAGGAGGCTGGGCTGGTTGACGAGCGCGCGGGCGATGGCGACGCGTTGGCGTTGGCCGCCGGAGAGCTGGTTGGGCTTGTGGCCCATGCGGTCGGCGAGGCCGACGCGGCGGAGGGCTTCCTTGGCCATGCGGCCGGCGCTGAGCCAGTGGCGGCGCGAGTAGACCAGCGGGAGCTTGACGTTCTTGAGGGCGGTCTCTCGCGGCAGGAGCTCAAAGCTCTGGAAGACAAAGCCGATCTCCTCGTTGCGGACGCGGGCGAGGGCTCCGGTACCGATCTTCTGAGTCGGGCGGCCGTTGAGCTCGTAGACGCCGTGGCTGGGCTGATCGAGGCAGCCCAGAATGTTCATGAGCGTGCTCTTGCCCGAGCCTGATGAGCCCATGATGGCGACGAACTCGTTGCGCATGATGTCCAGAGAGACGCCACGAAGGGCGTGGACCTTCTCGGGACCGATCCGGTAGACCTTGTGCAGGTCGCGGATGCGGATGACGGGAGCGTCGGGGTTGTACTTGGCTTTAGCCATTGAATACGCACTAGGGACTAGGGACTAGGGACTAGGCACTGGGCACTAGGGAAGGAGAAAGCGAGAAGTGGAGAGGAGGGTTTGCCGCTGATTGTGCGGGTGGAGTGAGAGGCTGAATGATCAAATGGTCGAATGGTCGAATTTCTAGATGGTCAAGTCGGAGTTTCGTTCAGTTGGGCATTGGGTGTGGTGCGGAATTTTTCCCTTGCGGCGCCTTTGCGATCATGCCTTTCTCCGGACCTAGTGCCCAGTGCCTAGCCCCCGGTGCCTTCTTTCTTTGCCAGTCGTTCTGCCTCTGCCTTTGCCATGTCCTTGATTGCGTCGCTGTCCTTGAGTGCGATGAGGGCTTTGAAGGGGCCGATGACGATCTCTTCGCCTTCCTTGAGGCCCGCGAGGATGACGGTGCTGGTGAGGTCGCTGGCACCGACTTGCACGGGGATGGCCCTGGCCTTGCCATCGCGGATTGCGAAAACGACCCTTGTGAACTTCTTCGCGCGGTCGACGAGCGGGTTGCCCTCGATGGACTTTGAGTCGAGCTCGTCGATGACGCGATCAAGGACGGCCTGGCTGGGGACCTTGATCACGTCGCGGAAGGTCTCGACCTCGATATCGGCGTTGGCCGTGAGGCCTGATCGCAGCAGCGTGTCCTTTGGGATTTCGAGGAGGATGTCGGTCTCGAAGTAGACGGTGCTGTCGCTGCCGACCTGGCGCTTGAGGCCGACGTTCTCGACCTTGCCGTTGAAGGTTGAGTTGCGATAGGCGTTGACGTAGACCTTGGCGGTCTGGCCGTCCTTGACTGGCGCGATGTTGGCCTCGTCGACGCGAGCCTTGAGGAGCATGACGGAGAGGTCGGCAATCTCCATGATGACCGAGCCTGGGTTGTTGAGCGTGCCGACCACCACGGTCTCGCCGACTTCGGCATCGAGCTTGATGATGATGCCGTCCATGGGCGCGGTGATGGTGGAGTTGTCCAGGTCCTTCTGGCGGCGCTGGATCTCGGCTCGCGCGATGTCGATGGCGAACTCGGCCTGGCGCAGCAGGCTCTCGGAGCGAAGAAACTCGGTCTCGATCTGCTCGAGCTCGCTGGCGGAGATGTCGCGGTTCTTTGCGAGCTCGCGCCGGCGGGCGAGCTCGCTCTGGGCGTTGGCATAGCTGGCGCGGGCGCCCTCGAGGCGGGCTTCCTCGCTCTTCAGGCTGGCCTTGGAGGCTGCGAGGAGTGCCGCGAGATCTTCGGCGTCGAGACGGATGACCACATCGCCCTTCTTCACGATCTGGTTCTCGCGGAAGGGGAGTGCAAGGATGCGGGCTGAGACCTGCGAGGAGATCTCAACCTTGGTCTTGGGCTCGATCTGGCCCGGCGCGGAGATGGTGCGGACGAGGTTGCCCTTTTCGGCCTTACCGATGCGGACTTCGGTGCCACTTGCGCCGGGCTGGAACTTCTCCATCCACTCCTTGGCCATGCCGGAGCTATAGACGTAGTATCCGCCACCGCCGAGGGCGAGGAGAGCCACGACACAGAATGCAAGCAGCCACTTCCACACTCGTTCGCTCCCGTCGGCGTTCTGAACACCGATCCGCACTCTCGCCGCGCTCCCCGCTTGCGGCAAGAGGCCAACACGCCGCGCTCTCGAACGCGGCCGGACTTATAGGGGACTGAGGTGGATGTGTTTCGCGGCATCACACCGCGTCACACCCAATCAACCACCGAATCCTTCAACAGCGCCCGATGAACGTCTGGGAAAAAGTGGCATGAATCCGCTGATCTTGCAGAAATTCTCGGAAGTTTGCAGTCCAAACCGGCGCCATGAGACATGGTGATCTTGGCGGAGTCAGGAACTTCCGTGTGCGAGGTCGCAGTTTGCGGCCGGTACGTTCGGGTCAGATCGCCGCTCAAGGAGAGTCTCGATGCGTCTCAATGCTTCTGCCGTTGCCTGTCTCGTCGCCGCCGCCGTCGCCCCGTCGGCGTTGGCCACGGTCTGGACCTTCAACGACACCCTCAGCGGTGCTCAGGAGAGTCCTCCGGTGATCACGCCCGCCACGGGCTCGGCCTTCGGCACGTACGACGACGCCACGAACATGCTGATGATCAGCGTTTCGTCCGAGGGGTACACCACCAACACTCTCTTCGCTCACATCCACCGCGCCCCAGCCGGGACCAACGGCCCCGTGCTCGTCAGCCTCCCCGGCCCCTTCGGCGCCACAACATACAACTTCTCTGACTTCATGGTGATGTTCAGCGACTCGCAGGAGACCGACTTCCTCGCGGGCAACTTCTACGTAAACGTGCACACCAGCCGCAACGCCGGTGGCGAGCTTCGTGGCCAGCTCACGCCGGTTCCCGCGCCCGGTGCGATGGCGCTCCTGGGCGTCGGCGGGCTCGCTGCCTTCCGTCGCCGCCGCTGAGGTAGCGGTACTTGCTCGGCCGAGTCACCTGTAATCGGCAGGCGCCAGGCATCCCAGAACACCTGACCTAGCAACGCCCGGGCCTGCGCCGGGCGTTGCTGCTTTTTGGTCACTACCCTTGCCGATCGTGACGCAGACCTCCGCCGCCAACTCCACCATTCAGATCAAGAGCCTCACGCGCCGGTATGGTGCGCGGCGCGGCATCGAGGACGTGTGCCTCTCGATCCCGGCTGGCTCGCTCTATGGATTTCTGGGTCCAAATGGCGCGGGCAAGACGACAACGATCCGCGTGCTGCTGGGGTTCCTTCGCGCCACGAGCGGCTCGGCGACGATCATGGGGCTTGATGCGTGGCGCGATTCGGCGCGGATCAAGGTCGATGTGGGCGCGATACCGGGAGACCTGCGCCTCTGGAACTGGCTCACGGGAAATCTGGCCCTTCGCCTCTTTGGGCAGATCCGCGGCGTTGATATCAGGGCCAGGGGCCGCGCACTGGCCGAGGAGCTTGAGCTTGATCTTCGCGTGAAGGTGCGATCGATGTCGCGCGGCATGCGCCAGAAGCTTGGCCTCATTCTCGCGCTCGCGCACGATCCGAAGGTGCTGATCCTGGATGAGCCGACGACCGCGCTCGATCCGCTCATGCAGGATCGGCTGCGCGCGATCCTGCGGCGGATGGCGCACGCGGGCTCTACGGTCTTCTTCAGCAGCCACACGCTGAGCGAGGTCGAGGACCTGTGCGAGCGCGTCGCGATCGTTCGCAAAGGACTGATCGTTGCCGACAGCACGCTGACGGAGCTGCGCGCCACGGCGCGCCATGATGTGGACATCGTGTGGGACGTGGCCTCCGGGGGCGGTGCGCCCGAGCGAGCGCCCGAGTATCTGCGCCTCTCGCGGCAGAGTGCCGATCGCTGGGTCGGCACGCTCGATGGGGATGTGAATCCGCTGCTGGCGTTTCTCGCGGCCAAGCGCGTGGCGGACGTGCGGATCGCCAAGCCGGATCTTGAGACGCTCTTCCGTCGCTACTACGACGATGATGATGCCGAGGCGGGGGCTGAGGCGGTTGGCGCGCAGGCCGCGGATGGACCTGTGGTGCAAGGCTCGGCGTTGAACGGCCGATAGACTTGTGGCATGCCTCCGGTCAAGAACACAACTTCGGATGATGACTCGCCCGCGCCGGGGCGGGTGCGCCTTGCGCCGGGTGTTGAGATCTCGGAGGACGCGCTGGACTATTCGTTCACGCCGTCGGGCGGTCCCGGCGGCCAGAACGTCAATAAGGTCGCGACGCGCTGCCGCCTGAGGGTGAAGCTGGCGGATCTGCCGATGTACTCCGACGCGATCCAGCGGCTGATCACGCTGGCAGGCTCGCTCATCACCGACGCGGGCGAGGTGCTGATCACGTGCGGCGAGTCGCGCAGCGCATCGATGAATCGCGAGACGTGCCTTGAGCGGCTCTCGGAGCTGGTGAAGCGTGCGCAGGTGCGGCCAAAGATCCGGCGCGCGACCAAGCCCTCTCGCGGCGCGAAAGAGCGGCGCATCGGCGAGAAGAAACGACGCGGCGACATCAAAAAGGGGCGACGCGAGACAGAATGATCCCGCGGCATCGGCCTCCAGTGGCACCGGCCGCCCGGCCGGTGTCTGGTTTTCAGCGGACCGTCTGCGTCTCGCTCGTTGTGGTCTTGACCTCCAATGGGTGTGCCTCTCTGGCTCGCGCTCCACACTCAGGGCAGCGGACATGCCCCTGCGCGTCGGGCGGCAGGCCATGCAGGTTGTAGTCGCAGGAGGGGCAGTGGCTGCGCCGATGTCGTGGGAATTGCAGGAGCGAACCGGCCGCACCCACGATCCCAAGGCTCTGAGCCATGAAGCAGCAAGTCCTTAGCGACCAGCGGCGATTCTGGCGAATCCACAGTTGTATATTGTAAAGTTGCATGTCACGATCTAGGCCGTGCTCGATGGCGAGAGCGGCTGGGACATTCCCAATATAGACGTTGTGCATCTTCCGGGGGATCGGCGGCGTGGATGCCTCATGCATGAAGTATCGCTGCACGATTGAATAGTGTGCATCACTATACCACCATCGCATAGCAGGAATCGGCGCGATCAAAAAGACTGCCGCGCGGGTGAGAGCGAAGAGGGATGGTCGTCGAAGCGATGGCATCTGCGTTCCTATCTAAAGACACTCGCTCACGTTCCCGGGAGCGAGTGTTGGATAGAGAGCGGCATGATCTGAGTGTGCTCGATCCTTCCTGAAGTCACCTCAGTCGCAAGCCACAGTGGTGCAGGCCAGAAAGCCTACAACAGTGGTCTGCTGCATAAGGTCGCAGTTACTAAACTGATGATCGCGCTCAAGATGAACGCAGGTGACGCAAGCCTCACAGGCGGCGGGCGGACAACTTAGTTGAGCACAACGGCCCGCGAAGTGATCGGCGGAACGAGTGACATTCTGTCGGCAGGTTTGAATCGGATCTGGTTTCCCAGGTGCCTGAGCTGGTGGGGGTGGCGTGGGCACGGGTGTCGCTGTCGGGGTGATGATGTCCCAGAGAGCGGGAAGAAGCTGCGGTATCCAGCGCCAGCGTCCGCCGCCAGCGGGAGGGCGCTTGACGCGTCCGGGCTGATCGTGCTTGTCCTGGAGGAAGGTCGTCGCCGTGTCCCACTCCGGCAGCAGTGCCGGATTGATCGTCGTTTCATAGTGCTCGCGAATCTTGGCAAGAACCGGCTCCCACTTGGAGTAGCGAGAGGAGCTGATTTGAACGTACGCCGCGCCCTCCGTCGGGTGCGTGTAGTCCCATCGCACCGAGAACATGTCGCCTTCGTAGGACGGATCCAGGCCTAGCGCGGCAATGAGCCCCGCAGAGATGAAGAGCGTTCCTTCAAGGCGACATTGCCTGATCGAGGTATTGGTGAAGCCGAGGTACTGCGTAGGAGGCGGATTTGTGGTGGTGAGTACGTCCTTCTCGACGCCCGCGATGACGCCCACCGGAAGCACGACCGACCCATCCTTGCCGTACGTCATCGAGAGCATCAGCGCCCATTGCCCCGGTCCAGCCGGAGCGATGGCCCACGTCTGGTCGACCCAGTTGATGACCGGCGCCGGGGGCTGCGGCTGGGCGTGGGCCGTTGGCGAGAGAGGACTTCCGAACGGGAGG
>JBBQGR010000068.1:0-9218 GCA_038323185.1 Phycisphaerales bacterium
ACAAGATAGCCCCCCTCAAGCCCGGCGATGGTCTCGTCTTCGATGCCGCCGACTGGCGCAGCCCCCAGGAAACCGAAGAAGGCGGCCGCGTCTATGCCGTCGAACCTGGCCCCCGCGGCGCCCTCACTCTCCACTTCGGCAACAACTCCGTCAACTTCGCCGCCATCCGCCCCGGCGACCTCGTCTGGCGCACCGATGACCCGGACCTCGATCGCGTCGTCCGCCCCTTCACCCAAGCCCAAGTCCCGGTCCACAAGCAGCCAGTCCTGGTTCGAGTAACCGCCAAAGAAGGCGAGCCGCTCGTCGCCAACTGGAGCCTCGTAAAGCAGCCCAACCTCGCCGTCTCCATCGCTTCCCCCAGCCCCCTGCCCACCGCGCACCAGCGGCCCCTCGACCAAGCCCTGCTTCGCGACCAGTTCGGCCGCCTCGGCAACACCCCCTACGCGCTGGCAGACCTGGAACTGACCGTCCAAGGCCGCCCCTTCGCCCCCGCTTCCCTCCTCAATCAAATGCGCCGCGAAGCGGTGGAGCGTCTCGAAGCCGCCCAAAGCGCCACCCCGGCCCACACCCCGCCAGCCCGCCCGGCTCCCATCCGGTCCGCCCCCGCACCGGTCCCCAGCCCGGCCGCCCCCCAACTCCACCTGCTTCTCCGCAGTCCTGACCAGTTGGACGCCGCCCTCGCCACCCGGCCCGCCAGCATCACCCTCGACTACCTCGACCTCTACGGCCTCCGCCCCTCCGTCGAGCGGGTCCGCCAAGCCGGCATCGCCATCCGCGTCGCCAGCCCCCGCATCCTCAAGCCCGGCGAAGAGAAGATCGTGACGTATACCGTGCGCTATACGTGGTAGGCCGCGCCAGAAAGTAACCTTCACGCCCGCTCTTCAAAACGCGGACACCCCAAACCAGAAGAGCCCGGACCGTTGGGTCCGGGCTCTTGTCCGGTTGGTCCATCGACGCGGTGCCTTCCAGCTCAGGGCTTCTGTCCGGGCGCGGGCTGCTTCGCATCAGGCAGCACGATCGCTGGCGCGGGCGTGCTGCCCGTGCCCGGTGCGGCGGTCGCGGGCGTGCCCGGCATGCCAGGCGTTCCTGGCCGAGCTGGCGCCACCGGCGCCACGGCCCTGATGCCCGGCATCGTCGAGCCCGCGGGCTGCTTGAATGGTTCGATCACCGGCGTCTGGCGCGCCTCGCCACTCTTGCGCAGCGACACATCAAGACGTCGCGACGACGGCGGCGGCACGCGCACCTCGCTCGGCGAACCCTGCCAGGGCTGACCAAGCGGCGAGATCGTCCAGCGCATGATGTCCGAGCCGAATTCCTCGGCCGTCGCGGGCCGCTCCGTGAACTTCATGTCAAGCTGCTGCCCCACCGGCACATCCACAACCCAGAGCGTGTCGCCGGAGGTCGTGTCCAGCAGCGTCACCGTCTGCGGCGTCAGCGACGTGCTCTGATACGTGAACTCCTCGGTGCTCTGGCATCCGCCCAGCGCGAGGATGCTCGCCGACGCGATCAGGGCAAGGGCGGACGTCATGCGGAAGGAAGTCGTCGTGTTCATGCGGTGAGTCCGTTCTGAGAAGTCTGCCGCGTTCGGCTTGGTTCATTTGACTGGCGCGATCCAGTTCGTTCGCCTGATCTCGCCGCACCAGACCCGTCCCTACGGGCGTCGTGCGGTTCGTGTTCGTGGCAAGAGTATCGGTTGGTTCGCGGTCCGGGGCCACAATCCTCGCGCTTTCGAGGCCGCGGCTCGAGCGGTTCGCCACTAAACTGATCTCCAATGCCCGATCAAGCCCCACCGGCCATCAACCAAGCACCCCGCCTCGCTGCGCACGAGCGGTTCCGCGTCGGCCACGGCTACGACCTGCACCGGCTCGAACCCATCGCCCCCGCTGGCCGCGGCCGCCCGTTCATCCTCGGCGGCATTCGCCTCGAGCACGATCTCGGCCCCGTCGCCCACTCCGATGGCGACGCCCTCTACCACGCCATCACCGACGCGATCCTGAGCGCCGCGGGCCACCCCGACATCGGCCAGCTCTTCCCCGACACCGACCCGCGCCACGAGGCGCAGGATTCTGCGGTCTTCCTTAAAGCTGCGGCGGCGAAGATCAGTAGCCACGGCTGGCAGATCGCCAACCTCGACGCCACCGTGATCCTTGAGCGCCCCAAACTCTCCCCTCGCAAGCAAGAGATGCGAGCCAACATCGCAGCGCATCTTGGCCTCCCCATCGACGCCGTCAACGTCAAGGGCAAGACGCACGAGAAGGTCGACGCGGTCGGCGAAGGCCGGGCCGTCGAGGTGCACTGCGTCGTGCTGCTCGTGCGTGAGGCCGGATGAAGAAGTGGCTGAGTGGTCGAGTGGTCAAGTGGTCAAGTGGTCAAGTCCTTTGGGTTTTATTCGCCTCTCTTCCAGTTGACGACTCGACCAACTCCGCTGCCCCCCCAAGTGCCTTCTAGATCTTCACCGTTGCGCCCGGGGCCTCAACCTTTTCTATCTTGCCTCGTGATCGCAGGTCCTGCGCGAGCGCGGCGAGGTCGCCTCGCAGTGGCGCGGTGAACTCCATCTTCTGCTCGCTCACCGGGTGCGTGATGCCGAGCACGCAGGCGTGCAGCGCCTGACGCGCCATCAGCACCGTGCCAGCTTCATCCGCATATGGCTTGCCGCCGTACATGTCGTCGCCCACGATCGGCCAGCCGAGATACGACAGATGCACACGGATCTGGTGCGTGCGGCCAGTCTTCAGCTCCAACTCCACCAGCGAGTATCGCCCCGCATTGGACCGCGAGCCGGCACCAACTGCCGTCGAGCGAACCACCGTTCCTGCGCCGCTCCACCCCATCACCGGCGCGGGCGCAGCCGCCGCCACATCGCCCCGCAGGTCGTACCGCTCCCTCACGCGGCAGATCGTCACCGCCGGTTTGCCCAGCTCATCATGCCGCACAACCTGCTTCTCGCGGTAACCCCGCTCGCGCGATGGATGCGGACCGATCGGTGCCTCGATCACCTGCACATCGGGCTCGACCCACCCCTCCACAAACGCGAGGTATCTTTTGTCCACGCGCCGATGCTCGAACTGGTGGCCCAGCTTCCAGTGCGCCTCATCCTTCTTCGCGAAGACGATCACGCCCGATGTGTGCCGGTCCAGCCGATGCACCACGCCGGGCCTCGCGAACTCCTCACCGACCTTCGAGAGATCGCCGCCAAGGCGCGACCGATTCGCAAAGTAGAACGCGAGTGCCGAGAGCATCGTCCCCTTCAGGTGGCTGCGAGCGGGATGCACGATGATGTCGGGCTGCTTGTTGATCACGATGATGTGATCATCTTCAAAGAGCACATCGAGCGGGATGTCCTCGGGCTGGATGTTGCTCGGCGGCGGCGCGGGCACCACCACCTCAACAACATCGCCACTGCGCAGATTGGTCGAGGCCTTCGCGGCCCGCGCGTTCACCATCACGCCGCCATCATCGATGAGCTTCTGGAGCTGGTTGCGGCTCATGAACCCGATGCGATCAACCAGGTACTTGTCAAGCCGCTTGTTCAGATCACGCCGCAGCACGAAGCGAACGGTGCGAAGCTCGGCATCATCCTCAACGCCAGCCTCGAGCGCCTCATCCAGCGCCCGCTGCACGGACTCTGCTGTGATCTTCCCGCCCGGCAGCACGAGGCCACCGGTTGTCGCATCATCAATGCTCTCGGCATCACCACCGGCGGGCGCAGCCATCTTGTTTCGCGCATCGCGCGAATCATCGGGCTTCTCGCGATAGGTCTTGTGATCACGCAACCCATGCCCCAAGTGGCACCAGCCTGCAACCAGCACCGGCCTCCCGGCAAGTGTCTTGTTCTATGAGGCAGGCGGTCTCGCCTGCCTTCCGCCGCCTATCGGCCAGGCGCAGGTGTCGGCACAGGTGTCGGAGTCGGAACTGGCGCAGGCACCGGAACAGGCTCCACCGCAGGTGGAGTCACAGGCTCGGTCGCAGGAGCAGGAACCGGCTCGGTTCCCGGCGGTGTCACTGGTGTAGCCGTCGGATCCGCCGCGGGCGTCAACGCGGGTTCCGGCACGGGTGGCGTCGGCGCGAGCGGCTGCAACTCCGGCGGCAGCGGCGGCAACGCGCTCCGCGCTGGCAACCCCGGCGCGTTCTTGAGCGCCTCCATAAAGTCCATGCGAGCCTGCGCCGTCGCTCCATGGCGCTCGGCCGCCGTCCCCTTCACAAGCTCAACGATTCGCTGATAGGTCGTGCGCGCCAGATCCCACTCACCCTTGGACTCGGCCACCGCCGCGAGACCGAAGAGCGCGCCCGCCGCCAGAATCCGCTTCCCATCCGACTTCAGCGCCTCATCCGCCGCGAGCTGATACAGCCCGCGTGCCTGCTCGAGCGTGGAGGCCCGGTCGGCCTCGGTCAAGATGTCGTCGTTGGTCGTCGGATCACCCTCAGCGTTCAGCTTCGCTCCGGGACGAAGCCCCCGGCGCGCCGCCTCCAGCAGCACGTCCGCCGCGTCGAGCCTTGCGAGAATCGAGACCGACCCCACACCCTCATATTCCCCTGCGATCGCCGAAAGCGTGTCCGGGCTGGGAGTCGATGATCCGCGCGAAGCCTCGAGCTCCATGAACGCAATCTCGGTCCGGTCCGCCGTGCGCTGCTGCAAGTGGCTGCGCAGCGCATACCCGCCCGCAATCACCGCCACGAGCAGAAGGATCGGCGTCCCGAAGCGGCGCAGAAACTCGATGAAGTCCTGGTTGTACCGCGCCTCTTCAAGGCCGGCCCGTTCGCGAATCTGTGTCTGGCGTTCGTCCATGGTGTGGTCTAAAGGCGTTGTGGTCGAGCGATCCGGAGTAGAGTAAAAACCAACAAGAATCACCGCCCTCGCTGGTCCATCACCCGCCGCAATCGCGGCAGAAACGCGGCCCGCAAAGTCGAGCCTTCATAGTAGGGAGGCACCCCGCCTCCGGTTTCAGGTGGCCTGCCGGTTCCGGGTAGCCCGACGCGGTTTTCTTACCCAACCAAACTTCGGCCTCCGGCTCCCCTCACCAAAACCGCCAAGGCCGCGGGTCCCGCAGCGCCTCATCCGGCACCAGCCGCCACCGGATCGCGTCAAGCACCACCCTCGCGCCCTCCGTCCCTTCAACGTGCAAACCCGACACCACAACCTCCGCCGCCGTCTGAGGCGGGCCAAGGTCGCCGCGCAGACCCACAACCAGCGTCGGGATCCCCTCCAAACCCGGCGGCACCACCGCCGCCGCCACGGAGTCCGTCATGAGCAAGATCAAGTCCGCTCGCTTTGCTACCTCAAGTGACGCGGCGATCGCCGCACGCTCCACGTCGGTCACACCCTGTGAGTCGCCCCGCCCCCTCAGCCCCGGCGTGTCTATGTACCGCACCACCAGCCCGCCCGCATCTAGCAGCACACCCACATGATCGCGCGTCGTTCCGGGCTCATCAGCCACGATTGCCACGCTCGCACCCGCCATCGTGTTCAGCAGCGTGCTCTTCCCGATGTTGGTCGCGCCAACTCCTACCACCAGCGCGGGACGGAGCAGTCGCGACAGGATGAACTCTCGCGCCGCATCGCGATTTGCGTCCCGCGGCCCCCCCCCAGCCCCTGGCTCGCGCCATCGCCGCGACTGGTCCAGCAGCAACTTCGCCGCCAGCGGGCTCGCGGCGTGCGCCAGCGCCTCCAGCGCCAGCGCCTCGACCTCATCGCACGCTTCGGGATATGCGAGGCTCGCGTCCGGCCGCGCCTCCTCGCGCAGCCCGCGGGCCGCGAGCGCCGCCGCGAGCAGCGCCACGATCCGCACTCCACCATGCGGCATCAATTGCACCAGTGTCGACGACGGCCGCGCCACCACACCCCGGTCCACGCCAAGCAGGTCGCGCAGGCGCACGCCACCCACCGGCACCGCTCCAATTCCAAGCGCAACCAGCGCGCCATCAAGCGCATCGCCCGAAGCGGCCATCACATCAAGAATCGCAATCGGCGCAGGGCCTCCCGCCGCGAGCCGATACGTGGCGCACAGCGACCTCATCGCGTCACTCACGGCAACTCGTCCTCGTCGGCTCCGTCAACCTCGTCATCGCCCCCATCACCAATCTCATCCAGCGGCGTCCGCCGCGGCGTCACGCCCGGCTCGTCCCCATCCTCAAGCGATGCCTTCGCCACCTCGTACAGCCCCATGAGCTGCAGGTCCGGCACGATGTGCTCGACAAGATCATCATCCTCAAAGAGCAGCGCCGCATCGCCGCCTGTCGCGACAATCTGCGGATACGCGCCATACGCATCGGCAAAGCGCTCGATGGCATGTCGCACCAGCCCTCGCGCTCCAAGCACGCACCCAAGCAGCATCGCGTGCTTCGTGTCCTTGCCAAAGACGCCCCGCGATGGATCCGGCCGCGTCAGCGCCACCCGCGGCAGCTGCGCCGTGTTCTCGCTCAGCGATTGCAGCATCATCGAAACGCCCGGCGCAATCAGCCCGCCCTGGAACGTTCCCTCACCATCCACAAAGTCCACCGTGATCGCCGTCCCCGCGTCGATCACCACGCAGGCCTGGCGCGAGCGCCGGTACGCGCCGAACGCGCACACCAGCCGATCCTGCCCAAGCGTCGAACCATCGTCCAGCGCATGCGCCATCGGAATCCGCAAGTCCCCACCTCCAACACCCACGCGGTACACCTCAACACCCTCGCTCTCGAGCGCGGTGCAGATGCGATCCGCCATCGCCGGATTCACGCTGCTCACAACGACCGGCGCGTTATGCACGGCCTCGCCCGCGCGCCGCACCGCCGCGACCACCAGCTCAGTCGCCGTCACCGGATCCGGAGCCGAACCCCCATCGCTCGCCAGCACACCAATCGTGATCGAGACCGGATCGCGCAGATCCCCCTTCTCAAAGAGCCCGACCCGCGCGCGTGTGTTCCCAATCGCGAGCGCAATCAGACTCTCAAGCCCGCCCGAAGCGCCGCCCAGGCCGCCAAAGGCCGCGGACCCCGCCTCCTCATCGCCGCCACCAGCAACCGAAGAGTCGCCGTCAAGTTCATCGATGTTCATACCCGCAGGATACGGGGGTGGGAGGGAAGTGGCGAAGTAGCGAAGTGGCGAACTGGTCAAGTGGTCAAGTGGTCAAGTGGTCAAGTGGTCAAGTGGTCAAGTGGTCAAGTGGTCAAGTGGTCAAGTGGCTTCGGAATCGCCACTCTTCATTTTCGTTCTTCACTCTTCACTTTTCGCTTTGGCTTGCGCTCACCACCATCACGCTCCGATCATCGTTCGCCTCTCTTCCCTGCGAGTGCTCATCGCACAACTCCAGCAGAGCCTCGATGATCTTGCCAGGCCGCCCGGCGTGCAGCGGCACCAATCGCGCCACCGCCTCGCGCAGCGCTCGCAGCCCAAGCTGCTCGCCGCGCAAGTTCGTCGTCTCTGTCAGCCCATCCGTGATCATCACCAGCGTGTCGCCCGGCTCAAGCTGCACACGCCCGCTCGCATACATCTCTCCCGCGTCGATCGCCAGCGGCAGATGCTGATTCTCCAGCTCCTCAACGACCCCGGTCCGCGCCCGGTAGAGCCAGATCGGCAGATGCCCCGCCAGCGCATACTCGCACTCGCTGCCCTGTTCGCCACGCCGGACCCGCACGCACGCAAACGTCGCAAACGTCCCCGGATTCACCAGCGGCACCAGCACCCGATTCAGATCAACCAGCAGCGACGCAAGATCAGCCGTGTGCGAGCCGCCACGCAGCCGCATGTGGATCGCGCTCTTGACCATCCCCATCACAAGCCCCGCCGCCACACCATGACCCGACACATCCGCGATGAACGCGTCAACCTCTCCCTCGCGCGTCAGCACATCAACAAGATCCCCGCCCATGTCGCTGCTTGGAATGCTCATCGCCGAGACCTGCGCCACGCTCGTACGAACATCAATCTCCGGCACCAGCGCCTCATGCACCTTCCGCGCCAGGTCCAGCTCAGCCCTTGATCGCGCCGCCGCTCGCTCGTTTCTCCGCACAAACCAGATGATCAGCGTGAAACCGACCGACACACCAACCACAATCAGAATCGCCAGCACCACCAGCCGCGTCGGTGCCGACAATCCCGCTCCAGGCCCAAAGAGTCCAAGGTTACCCAGCGGCGGAAAGACAAAGGGCGGCGCCACAAACGGCATCGCCATCAGCGGCGCCACAAGCCAGTACCGACGCGACGAGAACGAATACGCCCAACCCATCGCAATCAGCCCGGAAAACGCCGCGATCCAGACCCCCAGCGACCAGCTCCCAGGCTCCCGCTGGATCATCGCAATCAGCATCCCCAGCGAGCCAAAGAGAAAAAAAACGCCCGCATACATCAGCCAGCCAGCGGGGCGTTGTGGTCGGGGCCTGTGCATCCGTCCAGACTACCCGATCTCGGCCACAGGCTTACAGACACGCCGCAAGGTGCCCCCGCGCCTCGTCGCGCCATGCTGGTACCCTCTTGGAATGGGCACCCGTCCGCACTCCACCTACCTCATCGCGCCAGCGCCGCTCACCACGCTGCTCGCGGCCGTACTCCTCGCCATCGCTCCAATGGGATGCGCTTCAGCGAGCAGGCCTCGCCGCACGGGCGACGCTAGCAGCGCCTTCACGCCCGCCGCCATCAGGATCCACCCACTCACCCACATCGAGCTCGCGCCCGCCGATCCCGCATCTCTTGCCGCCTCCACCGGCGATCGCTCCACCCTCATCCTCCACCTCGAAGTCACCGATGCCTGGGCGGACACCATCAAGGCCCTTGGCTCGCTTCGCGTTGATCTCTTCCGCCCGGGCCCCGGCGTCGCGCCCGGCATCGAAACCCAGACTCTTGCCTGGGACGTCACCGACCTCCAAGACCCTGATTCCAACTCGCGCCGCTTCGACCGCGCCACCCGAACCTACCGCCTCCCACTCCGCGGCCCAGTATGGATGTCCACATGGCTCGACCGTGAAACGGCCGCCAGAGAAAATCGCCCCGCTTGGCTCAAGGTCCGAGTCTTCTTCCAGCCATTGACCGCCGCCACCGATCCCAGCCAGCCCTTCCCACCGATCGCCGCGGCAGATGGCAGCGTTAAAATCAACATCAAACCAGCCTCAGCAACCCCAACAGGCCTCATCCTGCGCGATGAGTTTGTGCTGCAGCGGTAGGGTGGATCTCACATGAGTCTCGTGTGCGTTCGGCGCTGGGTCGAGCTGCGTGACCTGCGTCGGCGTGGCATGGCGCATCGAGC
>JBBQGR010000069.1:0-9192 GCA_038323185.1 Phycisphaerales bacterium
CGGCGCGAAGCCACCAATTGACCAAGCGACAAACGTATACAGCGTTGGAATCGCTGGAAGCAGTACTACCAGCCCTAAAACGCCTGCCACCGCCCATGCTTTCGCCATTACTCGTGGAGAGAGAGCTGCAGCTATCGCCCACAAGGGCCAGATCAACGCCACGCCCATCCAGACTCTCCCGGGCACAAGATCAACGTCGAATTTGAAGACCAGAACCCAGAGAGCTGTTACGACAGCAGCGTGGATGACGCATCCAGCGATCAACCACCTCGAGCGACGAGTATCGAGCTTCATTTGAAGTAGTACTTCGCTTTCTGGCAGAAGAAATAGGCGTCGTTTTCCGTGCCAGGCTTGGGCGGCTTTGGCCAATTCTGAGGTGCTTTGCCTTTGAGCGAGTCTAGGCAGCTGCCGAGAACTCTGTCGCACTGCTTTTTCCCATTGCTCTTGTCTGATGAGGAACCACAGGGTTCGCACTCAAATTTCGCGTAGCAATTATCGTGAGCCATGCAGCACTCATCGAGGCTGTCAATCGGACCAGCCGGGTTGCCCGGAATCTTCGGACCTTGTTGGCCGCCGCTCCAGTTCTTCCCGCACCAGTTGCCGTAACGGGTATCGAAGCCACCGCCTTCAAGGCCATAAGGATCGGACCACCGCAAGGGGCTACCCGAGACGTACGCGTAGGTGTTGAGGCCTCCCTTCAGCCAAATCGGATCGCTCTGGATGTACCGGCCTATTGCCGGATCGTAATCTCGGAAGTAGTTGTAGAGAGAATCGCCCGACACGATTCCGTCGTAGCGGTGGGGATTTTCCTTAGCTGCTACATGGGTTTGCGGAGCGCCGGCGATGACGAGCCTCCTCGAGCCAACAATTTTTTCCTAGACGCGATTCTCGCCCGTACGCGCGCAGCGCGCAACCGAGCACCTGCGCGCGTGAGCGCGCTGTGGAGGCAAATGGGGCGGGTGGGCGGGGCAGAGAGCCGCGCGAGGACGGCGAGCGCGGGCTGTAGGGCGAAGCGGCGGCTAAGAGGAAGCCGCGCCTGGTTGCACGCGAGCCGCGCGGCGGCGCGCGTGCGCTGGATGAAGCGAAGCGCGGCTGCGGCTTCGCTGTGGCCGAGGCGGGCCCGGGCGCCAGACATAACGCCTCCTTCTGCGACGCGGGATAGCGAAGCGTTCAGAGCCGTGTTGCAGAAGGCGGCGTTATGTTGACTGGCCGTTGCGCCACCACCATGGGCACGGACCTTCGCTGAGAGGCAAGCGCAACGGCCAGTCACCCGGGCCTGCCGAGAAGACCGCGATGCCTCCGAAGCCGCTGCGCTCGCTGAGGCACACCCGCTCGAACCCTCACCGATGCAGCGAAGGCACGGGGCTTGCCGCCTCTCAGCAAGCCCCGTGCCTGAGCGGTCCACCCGCTACATTCCCGAGCTTTCTTGCAACATTCTCGCAACTGACTCGGCCGCGGTTTCATGCGCAGAATGCGTTCGCCCGAAGCCGCTTAAAAATGGTCGGGCAAGTCAGGCAGGCTTACGTCAGGGCGCAATCATTAATGCGAATTAAAAGACGCGCGGCAGGGCCGCATCGCAGAGTGAAGTCGTCGATCTTTTCTGAGGAGCTGGCGGGATGACGAAGGTGATCAAGCTGATCGAGGCGTTGACGGGCTTCCTCGTGGCGATGGCGATCCTGGTGGTGGCGATGGGTTTGTTTCGGTAGCGCGAGCCAGCCGTGCCGGGTGCGTGGCGGCGTGGATCTCCTTCAACTTGCCGATCGAGACCTGCGTGTAGATCTCGGTGGTGGAGAGCTCCGAGTGGCCGAGCATCGCCTGGATGTAGCGGATGTCGCAGCCGCCTTCCAACATGTGGGTGGCCATCGCATGGCGGAAGGCGTGGCAGGAGCCGTGCTCGAAGCCCGCGAGGCGCATGTAGCGCTTCACCATGTCGCCCAGGCGGTTCTTCTCGAAGGGCTCGCCGTAGTCGGTCACGAAGAGGAAGCCGTGATCAGGCTCCAGGATCAGCTCCGGGCGCACCTCCGCGAGATAGCGATCGACCCAGCGGCAGGCCCGCTCACCCAGGGGAACCATGCGGTCCTTGCGGCCCTTGCCCTGACGCACCATCAAGGTTCCCCGCTCGGTATCGACGTCATAGAGCCTGAGGCGCGCGAGCTCGAGGCGCCGGATGCCGGTCGAGTACAGAGTCTCCAGCATTGCGTGGTTCCTGAGACCCATTGGCGTGTCGATATCGGGCTGCGCCAGCACGTGCTCGACGTTGGCCACCGTGAGCAGCACCTTCGGCAGTTGCCGCGGCACGCGCGGCACCTCGAGGTCGGCCGCGGGGTTGGAGAGCAGATGGTTCTCGACCGTGAGCCACTTGAAGAAGGCTCGCATCGGATGCAGCAAGGTCGCCTGGCTGCTGAAGGCGAGCGGCGCACCGTCACTCTTGCGGTAGTGGAAGAGGAAGCGCTGGTAGCGCTGCAGGATCGGGCGCGTCACGTCCTGGGGACGTGCGAGACCGCGTTCATCGGCCCAGCGGATGAAGGCATCGAGCGCACGCTCCCGGATCTCGCCGGTGTGAGGCGAGAGGCCGGCGGCCAGGCTCGCTTCGAGGAACTCGCGCTTATAGGCGTGCAGGAGATTGGCGCCGCTGGAATCCGACGCCGCACGGGGCCGGGCCGGCGCACGCGGCTTTCGGCGCAAGACGTGCTGCTTGCGCCGAGCGATCGGCCTGCTCGGAGTCGTCGGCCTACGCACGCGAGGCAGCGGCTAAGGGAATCGGCTGCACGTACGACGAATCGGCGCCGTTCCCGCCAGAAGTGCGTTTCCGCGCGGGCTCCATAGGCGCGTCACTCTCAGGCGATCCCCCCGCGACCGGCCCGCGATCGGGCCGCGAGCCCCCCGCGACTTGGGCCTCTGCCCCCCGCGACTTCACCATCGTAGTGGCATCGATCAAGCCCGAGAGGTGCGGTTCGCTTTCGCCCTGGCCGTCATAGATGAGCTCGTAGACGAAGCGGCCGCCGGCGCCGTCGCGGTAGGCGGTGAGGTACTCGAGCTCCGTCAAGCGCGCCAGGTGAACGCGCAGCTGCGTGTCGCTCCAGCCGGTGGCATCCCTCACCTCCTTGCGGCTGAAGCGCACCTGGTCGCGAGCGATCGCCTGTGCGGTCATGCGCGCGGCCACCAGCACCACGACCTCGCCCAGGAGCCGGCGCGTCTGCGGCGGCAATTCGTCGAGCGACCGGCCCAGGACCTCGTGCGCGAGCCGGTTGGCGAGCGCCAGGTCCTCGGCCACGACCTCCACGTACTCGATCGCCTCGCCGTGCCAGTTGGCCGTCTTCACCGGCCGCTGGTGCTGGCGCAGCAGCGCAATCGCATCGATCAAGGTGAGGTACTTCTCATGGTCCCGGCGCGTGCGCGTCTTGTCCGAGAGGAAGGTGAGTGCCTCGGCGAAGGGATTCACGACGGCAAGCGGCCGCACAAGCCGCTGGGCGTTCTGATGAAGGCGGATGAGGTGATCCCTCTCCCGGCGTCCCAGGAGGCCCTGCAGGGTCCTTCTCGTGCGCTGCAGCCGGTGGATCGCCTCGGTCTGGGAGCGCCCCTCGTCCACCGAGAGCACGAGGCAGCGGTTCAGGAGCTCCTCGTCGACCTCGATCGCCGTGGTTGTCAAGAAGATCATCACCGGCCCCTCGACGCGGTATTCCTGGGTCGTGAGGTTGCCGGTCTCCGGATCCTTGGCGGTCGAGGCGATCGTGAGCTCGCCTTCGCTCTGCAGGAGCTTCAACGCATACGTGGCCCGGCTCGCCCCTTCCTCCTCGACGATGGCGAGCACCTTGTGTTTCAGGTTCGTCTCGCCCATGTAGAACAAGCTCTGCCCCGTCATCGCCGAGTACTTGACGCGCTCCTCCTCGGGGACGAAGGCCAAGACCGCCTCCATGAGGGAAGTTTTTCCCGCAGCCGACGAGGACTGCACCACCACTGCGAGCGGGCGCTCGAGCTTGCGACTCACCGCAGCGATGTAGGCGGTGAGCTTGTTGGTGGCCTCCCCCACGATCCCGCACGCCTCGAAGTCGGCAAGGATGCGATCGAGGAGATCGGGGGCTTTGAGTAGCGCCATTGCTTCGCGCTCGTCGTCGGCCGCGATCATGACCGCAGGCGCCCGCGGTTCCAGCACTTCGCGGATCGCCGCGTCCTGCAGCCCCTCGAGCTTCAGGAGCACGCGGCCGAGGTCGGTTTTCAGGATCTCGGCGGAGAGCTGCAGCTCGATCGCGGCCTGGACGATGAACGAGTTCCTCGCCTTGGCGCTGTAGAGGTCGAGCGTATCGACGTGGAAGCGCTCGCCCTGGCTCGCGAGCACGTTCACCTTCAGCACGTCGTAGGCCAGGTTCTTAGCCAGCCCCCGCACGCGCCATCGCCGATCGCCGAAGGCGAACACCACCTCGTTCTCGCGCACCTGAGCCGCGGCCTCCATGGTCGGTGCCGGCGGCATTGGCGATGCGGGGAGGTTTTCTTCTTTAGCGGCTAAAGAAGCAACTAAGAGAGAGGCGTCAGCGTCCTCGTGCGCGCGATCGGCGCCCACCGTCTCGATGGCAGAGGCCATGACGAGCTCCTGGTCGACGTCACGCCGCGGCGCCTCGCCCTTGCCGAGCCACACCGCCTTGCGGATCGCCACACCGAGTGATCGATTCGCCGGCGTGACCTTCAATGCGTACTCGTTGGCATCGAGCCCATGAGGGAACTGCACTCGCCAACACTCCAGCCCTTCGGCCATCAACCGCTCGGCCAGCTTGTATGCCGCCTTGTCGCCCGCCGCGTCGTGATCGTAGGCAATGAGGATCCGTTCGGTGCCATGCGCCTTGAAGGCCGCCAGGTGATCCTCCGTGAACCCCTCGACGCCGTAGCTCGCTGTCACGTTCCTGAAGCCCGCGCACCAGAACGTCATCGCGTCGATCAGGGCCTCGCACAGGATCACCTCGCGGCTGCAGACCAACGCCTGCCAGTTCCACACCCCGTGATGCGGGCCCGGCAGGTAGAGGTGCAAGGGCGTCCCCGGCGTAAGAGCGCGCGTGATCTTGCGGCCGTACATCTCGGCCACCTGACCCTGCTCGTCGTAAACCGGAACCACCAGCGAGCCGTTGAAGTGCTCGTGGCCGGTCTTGCGGATGATCCCCAGCCTCTGCAGGCGCGAGCGGATCTCCGCGCCGGCGGCTCGATTGCCGAGCGGCAGCCTCAACCCCAGCGTGCGATTGGCGAAGCCCAGCTTGAAGCGCTCCACCAGCTCGGGGTGATCGAGGCCGCGGCTCTTGAGGTAATCCAGCGCCTCGGGAGAGTTTTTGAGGGTCTCGTGGTAGTAGCTCACCACCTGAGCCAGGAGCCGCCCATCATCGGCATCGAGCGCTACCGGAGCGGCGAGCTTGCGCACCGTGCTCTCCTTCGCCGCCGGCGCAGCAAGTGGCGCATCGTTGCGCAGCAGCTCCACCGCATGCCGGAAGGACACCCCTTGCGATTTCATCACCCAGTCGATCGGCCCACCACCCACCTGGCAGCCGAAGCAGTGCCAGAGGTTCTTGGCCGGTGTGACCACGAGCGAGGCCTCGGCATCCTCGTGGAAGGGGCAGCGCCCGAGCAGGTCCTTGCCGCCGCGCTTCAAGCTCACCCCCGAGGCCTCCACCAGGCGCTCGACCGCCACCTCGGTCTTCAACCGCTCGATCTCCTCCTGTGGGATGCGCGCCATCGAATTCGCTCCTCGGCCAGAAACCTGTCAAGACCCGCGGCGGGTTTTTTTGCGGCTCCGGACGCCGCTAAAAAGGTGGGCAGGCTTTATAGGCATTGCCTATACTAGGCGAGAGGCCAAACCCATGTCAACGACCGATCTCGTAAAAACCGGCCCTAGAATCGATCGCCAGTTACCCCTCTATGAGGAGCTGGCATTGGTGAAGAGCCCATCCCCCGAGACGGTCGGCGCGCGCATCTCGCGGCTTCGCCGCGAGAAGGGCATGACCCAGGTGGAGCTCGCCCGTGCCCTCGAGGTCAGCCAGCCCGTGGTCTCCGACTACGAGAACGATGTCATCAAGCTCTCGGGCGAGACGATCGTGGCCCTCGTGCAGATCCTGGGCGCCTCGGCCGACGAGCTCCTGGGCCTCGAGAAGCCGGCTCGTACGGCCGGCGCCACCGTCAAGAACCGGCGCATCTACCGCCAGCTCCAGTCCATCGATCGCCTGCCCAAGCGCGACCAGGAAGCGCTCGCCCGCACCATCGACGCCTTCCTCACCAAGGGGCAATAGCCGCTACCATGCAAGCCACAGAACAACAACGAATCTCCGGCAGCGTGAAGCCCTTCCTCGCCACCCAGCACGGCCTCCTCTACCAGACCGATTGCCTCGAGCTCCTCGCCCGGCTTCGCGACGAGACGGTCGACTGTGTCTTCGCCGACCCGCCCTTCAACATCGGCAAGAACTACAAGAACGGCTTCAACGACCGCCAGCACGCGGAGCAGTACTACACCTGGTGCGACACGTGGATCCAGGAGTGCGCGCGGGTGTTAAAGCCTGGAGGCGCCATGTTCATCTACGCGCTCCCCGCGATCGCGATCCGTTTCGCCCAATCCATGGGCCAGAGCTTGAGCTTCCGCCACTGGATCGCGGTGATGATGAAGGGCACCTATAGCCGCGGCAAGAAGCTCTACCCCGCGCACTACGCGCTCCTCTACTACACCAAGGGCGAGCCGCGCGTCTTCAACCGCGTGCGCCTGCCGATCCCGCTCTGCCGGCACTGCGGCGGCGAGATCCGCGACTATGGCGGCCATCGCGACAAGTTGAACCCCGAAGGCATCAACCTGACCGACTTCTGGGACGACACCTCGCCCAACCGGCACAAGAAGTTCAAGGTCCGCCCCGGCGTGAACGAGCTAAAGCTCATGATCCCCGAGCGCGCGATCCTCCTCTCGACCGACCCCGGCGATCTCGTGCTCGATCCCTTCGGCGGCGGCGGCTCGACTTTCCAGGCGGCCGAGCGCCACCACCGCAACTGGATTGGGAGCGAGCTCTACGATTGCCACCACATCCAGACGCGTCTCGCCGAGGGCTTTCCGCTCTCGGTACGCCGCAAACCCGCCTTCACGCAGAAGAGCCTCTTCCAGACAACCCATGAAGATAACCACTACCAGGTTCTACGGCGGCGCCAGGGATAAGGTCTGCCGCCTCGCGTTGGCGGACCTCTTCCTCGAGGTCCAGCAGATCATCTTCGACACTCGCGTTGACCTCCTCGAGGTGCCTGAGGCCAACGGCGCGGCCGTCGTGCGCGAGAGGATCGACGAGCAGTTCGCAAAGGCGAGCGACTGGACCAAGACCGTCGCCGGCGGCCTCGATTGGGTCAAGCGCCTGCGCTACAACCAGACACTCGCCGTGAAGATGGGCGTGGAAGTCCAAGTCTCGGCGAGGAGCGATCTCCTCGTGCGCGACCTGGTCCACATCCGCAATGCGCTCCAGGAAGGCGTGATCGACATCGGTCTCATCATCGTGCCGAGCGATAAGCTGAGCGTCTTCCTCACCGACCGCACGCCGAGCCTGCGCGACGCGATCCGCTACGTCGAGCAGGAATTCCCCGAGGCGCAGAAGACGCCGATGATCCTCATCGCCGTCGAGCACGATGGCCCGGCCGCGGAACCGCTGCCCAAGAAGACGACCAACAGAGGCACAAAGAAGCCCAAGACCTGACGTAGGACCGCTCAGGCACGTCGCTTGCAATGAAGAGCAGCAAGCCCCGCGCCTTCACTACGACGTCGAGTGTGCGGGCATCGGAATTCTGCGAGCGCCGCGGCTTCGAACACACCGCGGTCTTCTCGGCAGGCCCGGGGAAGTGGCCCTTTCTCTTGTGGCGTCGGTCAGAGCGTGCAGCTAAGGAACGGAGCAAGGGCCACGTTCACATAACGCCACGATTATCGGTCGCGGCCTCTTCACGCTCATCGCTATCCCGCAACCGATAACCGCGCGTTATGTCGGGCGCCCGGGCCTGCCTCGGCGACAGCTCCGCGCTCGCGCGCTTCGCTACTACATCGCACGCTCGCCGTGGCCCGGCTCGCGTGCATTGCTGCGCGGCCGCTCGCGCAGCCGCTTCACCCTACACCCGCGCTCGCCGTCCTCGCGCGTACTTCTGCCCGCCCACCCGCCCAACAACTCCAGCCGCGCGCTCGCGCGCGCGGCGAGACCATCAATCGGGGCTGCTTTCATCAGGCGGCAGCACGCCTGACTCCTGATTTTTCGCGAGCTGGTCGAGTTCGTCTTCCTCAAGACACATAAACGTAAGGTCGCCAACTTCACTCTTCTCACCCGCACTCTTTTCGCCAACCTTTAACTGCATCAAGCCCCAAGCATTTCGCGGCCGTTTGCCTCCGAATTTTGATTCATCGTCCTCTAGATCCATGAGAACGTGACATTCGAAATGCTCGTTCGATGGCGACCTCGCAAGCCATTCCATCCACTCAGCAAGTGAAGCAAAGGCCGCGCGGTTGCCATATAGCTTCGCCCCGTCGTTTCCGAGAACCAAGCACGCACGCACACCGGGCTTCTTCGAGGGCATCTTCCTTTCCATCATTGAGCAGCCAATCCGAGCCCAAGACCCAGCCCAGCCCCAAGAGGTCCAGCCAAGCATGCGCCGCCGACTATGAGGCCGCCGACCACAATGCCGCCGATCACGTTTTTACAAGTCGGCCCGCACATTTCTTTCTTTTGTGGGTTCGGAATGCGACCCCAATCCTTCAAACATTGCTCCACTCCAGGTGGAGGCGGTGCGGAGCCATCGCAAAGGCTCCCGTCTTTCTTGATACATCCTCGCGGCTGGCCAGGACACTCCCAATGCGTGTGCGCGCCCTTGAACTGGTCACTGTCGTAAGTAACGCGGCATCGCCCACACATCTTGGAATAGAGCTTTCCTTCTTCGTCGATATTAATCAGCGGATTGCCATTGACGTAGGCGAAGGTGTTTATGCCTCCTTCCAATCCGATCGGATCGCTCTGGATGTACCGGCCTATTGCCGGATCGTAATCTCGGAAGTAGTTGTAGTGGCTTCCCGTCTCCGCATCGTAGTACTGCCCAGGGAATCTGAGGTTGTACGCAAACGCCCCCAGGCTGGCCGGATTCTCATTCGGCGCATTGTTCCCGAACGGATCATTGTTCGCCCACTCCCAGCGGCTGTTGTTCGCGGTGTCGGTGATG
>JBBQGR010000070.1:0-9022 GCA_038323185.1 Phycisphaerales bacterium
CGTCTCCGTCAGCGCACTCCGCCGCCGTAGCACGGGCGAAGCGCCCCTCTTCCGCGAGTTCCGCACCGGCATCTACATTGATCGCCTCCCGCCCCAAGCCCAGATCGTGGACCCCGGCACACAGCCCGCCGCCACGATACAGCTCTCAATCTCGGTCCGCGCTCTCGACCGCACCGTTACCCGCGTCCACCTCATCGCCAACCCGCCGCAGGTCGCTGATCCACTCGCGCTCGCCGTCCGCGCCGGGTTCCCCGGCACCAACGAAGCCGTGCAGCAGGACCGTCGCGACTACTCGCGCATCCTGACCGGCCTCCAAGACGGCCCCAACACCATCCTCATGCTCGCCTTCGAAGAATCCGGCCGCGGCTCGTTCCAGACGCTTACCGTGCAGGTCGGCGTGCCCGCCGCGCCCTGCGACTACGACTTCAACCAAGACGAGAACATCGACCTCGTCGACGCGCAGCAGATGGCCCAGGTCTTCGTCGGCCTCCTCCAGCCCGAGCCCAACTGGCTCGACGGCGACCTCAACGGCGACGAGAACGCCGACCTCACCGATGCGCAGCTCCTGGCCCAGTACGTCGTCACCGGCAACTGCCCGCTCTAATCATCCGGGTACCACGCTCTGAGGTACCACGCCGCTCCGCGCCGTGTCTCCTCCCTACCAGACCACCCCCCAAAAACAAAGAACCCCCGGCTCATGCCGGGGGTTTCTCGTTTAGTCACATCCTCGCCGCAATCTACTTGACGCCATCCTTGCCCGCGATGTAGCGGATCAGATCAACGCAGCGCGCCGAGTACCCAGCCTCGTTGTCGTACCAGCTCACAATCTTGAAGAAGCGCTTGTTGAGCTCGATGCACGCGCCAGCGTCATAGATGCTGCTGTGCCGGTCGCCGATGAAGTCGCTCGACACAACCTCCTCCTCGGTGTACGCAAGCACGCCCTTCATCGCGCCGTTCGCCGCGGCCTTCATCGCCGCGTTGATCTCCGCAAGGCTCGTGTCCTTGGCAGTGCGGAACGTCAGGTCCACGCATGAGACATCCGCCGTCGGCACGCGGAAGCTCATCCCCGTCAGCTTCCCCTTGAGCTCAGGAATGCAGAGCGTCACGGCCTTCGCAGCGCCGGTGCTCGAAGGGATGATGTTCTGGTACGCGTTGCGACCGCCGCGCCAATCCTTCTTCGAAGGACCATCCTGCGTCGGCTGAGTCGCCGTCACAGCATGCACCGTCGTCATCAGCCCCTCGTCAAGCCCGAACGCATCCTGGATCACCTTCGCAATCGGCGCGAGACAGTTGGTCGTGCAGCTCGCGTTGCTCACCACAGTGTGCTTGGAAGCATCGAACTTCTCGTGGTTCACGCCCATGCACAGCGTCGGAACAACCGCCGCATCGCTCTTGGTCGGAGCCGAAATGATCACGCGCTTGCACCCCGCCGCCACGTGGGCGCTGGCCTTCTCAAACTCCGTGAAGAGCCCGGTGGACTCAAGCACATAGTGAACGCCCATGTCCTTCCACGGCAGCTTCGCCGGATCGCGCTCCGCCATCGTCTTCGTCGTCTTCCCATTCACCGTGAAACTCGTCTCCGTCGACTCGACAGTCGCCAGCGTGCCGCCCAACATGAACCGACGATGCATCGTGTCGTGCTTGAGCAGGTACGCGAGGTTGTCGGCCGGAACGAGGTCATTGACCGCGACTAGCTCAATGTTCGAGTCCTCCGCGGCGATGCGCGTGACAAGGCGACCAATGCGTCCAAACCCGTTGATGCCGATGCGAATAGCCATGTGCGATTCTCCAATGATCGCCGCCCAAGCCCAAGCCAAGGCGACATGCGTGTGTGCGAACCAGCAGGGTAGGAAACCGTTTCACGCCCCGACGCCTCGACCCAACATGTGATTGCATCATGCCCTCCCCCCTCGATGCCTCGATGCCTCCTGCCCAGATGCCTTCTTTAATCCCAACCTCTTCCGTCTTCCCTCTCCCCTTCATGCCTGCCTTCATGCCTCTCCGTTCATCCCTTTCCGTGCGCACAAATTCACCGCCCACCTCCAACACTCGCAAAATCTCACAGATTGTTTTTGCCCCGAGATTCTAAGCCTCAAACCCACCTGAGTCTCCAACCTCGAACGCTCCCTGTGCGCACAGGCGCGAGCGCGAGGCGTGTGTATAGAGGCCCGCATTATTTCAGCCCAAGTCAGAGTCGCCAGCCCAGTCGGTCGGCCAGCAAGGTGCAAAGGCACCAAGCCAAGGCCCGGTGGTCCAACCGGCGACAAAGACGAGGATCGAGAGAAACGCGAAGCCTCGCGGTCGTGCTCACACAGGTCAGCCAAGAGGCAGCTTGCGATCCTCAAAGCCCCTGTCAAAGGTCACGCCCGTCCAAGTGCGCTCGCGACAAAGCCGCCCTCGCTCGTAGCAAGGGACGCCAGGACCACCCGTGCGCACAAGGGAAACCTCATCTCCTCCGGAGGCCTCCGACCAAACGGTCGGAGGTACTCCATTGCCTTGAGCTCGCCTGCCGTGAACACAACTCCAAAGTCCCGCTACCCGTCAAACCAGCTCTCCGACCACCCAGCGTCCGCCTTCAGCGGCACCGTCAACGCCATCGCCGCCTCCATCCGCTCAACCACAATCCTCGTCACATCCTCCGCTCGCTCGCGAGAGCACTCAAGCACGAGCTCATCATGAATCTGCAGCAGCATCAAGGTGCCTTCGAGCGGATCGCCCGCAACACCACGCGCCGCGCGGATGCGCGCGTGCAGATCCACCATCGCCAGCTTGATCAGGTCCGCCGCGGATCCCTGCACCACACTGTTGATCGCAAGCCGCTCCGCGAGTGCGCGCCGGCTCGGCTGGTTGCTGTCCACATCGGGGATCGGCCTGCGCCGCCCGAGCATCGTCGTCACGTAGCCATCGCGCCGCGCCTGCTCCACGCACTCCTGCAAGAACGTCGTGATCCCCGCAAATCGCTTCTTGTACCCCGTGATGATCTCGTGCGCCGCGCGCTCATCAATCTTCAGCCGGCGAGCAAGCCCGAACGAAGTGATTCCGTACACGATGCCGAAGTTCACCATCTTCGCGCCCGCGCGCTGGTCCTTCGTGACCGCCGCAGACTCGATCCCGTGGATCTGTGCCGCCACCGCCGTGTGAATGTCCGCGCCCTGCATGAAGGCCTCGATCAGCGCGGGATCTCGCGCCAGATGCGCGAGCAAACGAAGCTCAATCTGCGAGTAGTCCGCCGTGACCAGCACGCGCCCGGGCGGCGCAACGAACGCACGCCTGATCTCACGCCCGATCTCGGTGCGAATCGGAATGTTCTGAAGGTTGGGATCGCTGCTCGAGAGCCGTCCGGTCGCCGCGACCGTCTGATTGAAGCTCGCGTGCACACGCCCAGTCCTCGGATGGATCGCCTCCTTGAGCGCCACGAGATACGTCGATACCAGCTTGCTCAGCTGCCGATACTCAAGCACCAGCGACGGCAGCGCGGTCGTCACCCCCGGATCCTGCGACAAGTCCTCCAGCACTTCCGCGTCCGTGCTGAAGCCGGTCTTGGTCTTCTTGGTCGCCTTGATCCCCAGCCCAGCCACCTCATCATGGTCGGGCGAGTTGAACAACGCCGAAGCGAGCTGCCTGGGACTATCAGGATCGATGCTCCGTCCAAGCCAGACCATGCACTCGCTCTTGATCTGCACCAGAATCCCATCGATGCGAGCCTGAAGACGCAATCTCTGCCGCTCAAGCTCCGCCGGATCAACGCGGATTCCGTTGAACTCAAGCTCCGCAAGCACCTCCACCAGCGGCATCTCCACACGCTCCATCAGGTCCGACAAGCCCATCGAGCCGAGCTGCGGCTGCATCACATCGCGCAGCCGCATCGTCACATCCGCATCCTCCGCGGCGTACTCGGTCGCAAGATCAAGCGAGACCGTATCAAAAGTGCGCTGGTGCTTCCCGCTGCCGATCAGCTCCGTGATCGAGATGTTCGTCCGCCTAAGCAGCGCCATAGCGAGCGCATCCATCGAGTGGCTCGAACGCGACGCATCGATCAGGTAGCTCGCGACCATCGTGTCGCACGAGCCGGGCTTGCTCGTTCCCGCTGGCTCAACGCCATGCCGACGCAGCACAAGCAGGTCGTACTTGAGATTGTGCCCGCAGATCGTTCGCGCCGGATCCGCAAGGATCGGACCAAGGACCGAGAGGACCGCACTCGTATCAAGATGCGACTCGGGCGTGGGCGAGCGCGTCGGGATGTACCACGCGCGGCCCGCCTCAACGCACACCGAAACACCGCAAAGCTCCGCATCAAGAAACGAGAGCGACGTCGTCTCCGTATCGATCGCAACGTTCGCCGCGCCGCGCATCAATCGCGCAACCTCTTCAAGCTCCTCGCGCGTCCGCACGCAGCGATACTCGCCCGATTCCGCCGTGCGCCGCGGCGTTTCGCCCGCGCTCGTCGACCCGACCTGATCAAAGAGGCTCCCAAACCCGCCCGGCTCCACCGGCTCGAGCCGTGCCTTCTTCCTGACCGGCTCGGCAATCGCCACGGCTCCGCGCCCGGTCGCGACGTCCGGAGCCGCCGCTTCCCCGAGCATCTCGCCAGCAGTGTCGCCGCGCGATCGCATCAGCGTCCGCACCTCCTCCTGGTACCGATTGAACCCCAGCTCTTTCAAGATCGGAATCAGATTTTCCAGCCGCAGGCTTGCGACCGAGGCGCAATCAAGCGAGAAATCCATCTCCACATCACGCCGCAGCGTCACCAGCTCCTTCGACAGTCCCAGCCGCGGCATCGCCTCGCGCAGCTTCTCGCCACGCTTGCCCTTGATCTCCGCAGCATGCACAAGCAACCCCTCGAGCGAGCCATGCTCACGCAGCAGCAGCGCGGCGGTCTTCTCGCCTACACCCTCAACCCCCGGCACATTGTCCACCGTGTCGCCCATCAGCGTCAGCATGTCCACGATCTGGTCCGGGCGAAGACCAGTCTCCGCCTCGAGCGTCGCGGTCGAGAAGGGCGTGTCGGTGTGCACATCAAAGAGCATCACGTCGCCGCGTGCGCTCTCATCATCGCGCGCGGGTCTAAGCAACTGCTTCAGGTCCTTGTCCTTCGAGACCAGTCGGATCGAAACGTCCGGGCGATCCTTCCCGAGCCGCTCCACGATCGTCGCCATCACGTCATCGGCTTCGAAGCCCTCGGCCCCGATCACCGGCACACCGATCTCGCGAAGCATCGCAACGCACCGCTCAACCTGCGGCCACAAGTCCAGCGGCGGGTCCTCGCGATGCGCCTTGTACTCCGGATAAAGCCGCGAGCGAAACGTGCCGCGATCACCCGACACATCCATCGCCACAGCGAGATAGTCCGGCGCGCCCGCGGCCTTCATGTTCGTGCCCTCCGCACGCAGGAGCTTGAGCAGCATGCCAACAAAACCGAACGACATGTTCGTCGGTTCCTTGGTCACGGGGCTGGTCATGGGCGTGCGGATCGCGTGGTAGCTTCGAAAGAACTGACCGAGCCCATCGATGAGATACAACGTCGGCATGCAAGCTCCGCCTCGGGTACCACGCCACTTCGCGGCGTGCTCCGGTCCTCACGACACCGCCGCCGCGTGCAGCGCCGCCAGACGCGCCACATACGCGTCCGTCGGCTCAACCTTCCGCCGCGCCATCATCGCACGCGCAACCTCGAGGAACTTATCGAGCCTGTACGTCTGCACGCGATCGTCCGTCGCCCACGCAAAGGGCCGCGTGGTCCCGACCACCGGCGCCGTCGTCGCGAACATGCCTCCGGTGTGCAGGAGGCTGCCGGTCATGAGACGCGTGCAGATCGCCGTCTTGACATGGTCACCGATGATCGAGCCAAGGAACTGCTCGCCCGTGCGCTCGTTCTTCCCGCCCGCCGTGGCCTTTGCGGTGATCTCGCCATACGTGTTGAGCAGGTTCGAGCCCGTCGTTCCCGCGCCAAGGTTCACCCACTCGCCCACGAACGAATCACCAAGGTACCCATCATGAGCCTTGTTCGAGAAGCCCTGGAAAATCGTCCCCCCAACCTCGCCGCCGACCTTGCAGGAAGGTCCAATGACGGTGTTGGGTCGGATCGTCGCGCGTTCAAGCACGCCCGAAGAGACGCCGACATAGCACGGCCCGATCAGCACCGCGCCCGGCCGCACCGTCGCGTTGCGATCAACAAAGATCGGCCCATGCTCGCAGTCCAGAATCGTGCCCGGATACACGCACGCCCCGCGCAGGATCGTGACACCCTCGGACCCCAGCACCCGCGGCCCGTCCTTCACCTCGTCGTACCCCGTGCGCTCCGTCGAACTCTCAAAGAGCTCGCGGGACTCGCCGCGATCAGGACCCGCCGACATCGCCGCGGCCTCACGCAGCAGCCGAAGATCCAGCGCGATCGCGCGGTCCCGGAAACGGCGCACGTGCCACGGCCGCGAGAGAAGCACAGACCCGGAAACCTCGGCACGCGCAAGGCCCGAAAGGTCGCCGCCGAGGACGCGTTCCACCTCTGTCCCGGCAACATGGGCCGCGATGAGCATCCCCGATTCAGCCTCCACCATCATCTCGCCCATCGCCATCCGCGTGAGACCGTCCGGCGGTAGCACGCATCGCCCGCTCACCAGCAGCACTGGCCCCGCCACGTCCAGCGGCGGATTGACGGACTCGGAGAAGCGTTGGCGAGCGAGCTCCTGCAGCGAGCTGGGAACAATCAGCGCCGCCGGAATCATGGCCAGGTAGAGCTTCAGGCGCTCGAGCGTCGTCATCGCTCCGGTTCGCACATCGAAGGCCGGACGCAGATCCGTCAGCGGCGAAAGCTCCCCTCTTCCGTCGTCGAAGACCACGAGCCGGGCCGAGGGTGTGTGACTCGAGTTGGGCATGCCGCCAGTGTACCGCCCCCGGCCGTTCCGGGGTCTTCACACATACTTGACAGACCCGCCGCTCGTCCCCGCCCAACCGCCGCTAGTCTCCCCGCCATGGGCGCAATCATCTTCGATTTCGATGGCATTCTGGTGGATAGCGAGCCCGCGCACGAGGCCGCGTTCCGCTTCGCGTGCGAGGGCGTGGGCGTTACCTTCTCGCACGAGGAGTACCTCACGCACCTCGTCGGCTTCGACGATCGCGACACCTTCCGCGCCGTCGAACGCTTGCGAGGTCGCGCCTTCAACGCCGCGGAACTCAGCACGCTCGGCACTCTCAAGCCGCGCGGCTTCGAAGAGGCCGTGACCAGCGGCAAGGTCCCGCCGTTCCCGGGATCATTCGAGCTGCTGCGCGACGCGCAAGAAGCCGGACCCATCGCAATCTGTTCCGGCGCGACACGATTCGAGATCGACCTTGTGCTGCGCCACTACGGCCTGACAGGGCTCGTTCCCATCATCATCTCCGCGGACGATGTCGAGCACAGCAAGCCAAGCCCCGCGCCCTACATACTCACCGTGCAGAAGCTCGGCACGACGCCCGCGCGATGCGTCACGATGGAAGACACTTCCCGCGGCGTCGATGCCGCGAAGAGCGCTGGCGTCGCGGTCGTTGGAGTGTGCCACACACTCCCCGCCGCGAGGCTCGCGCACGCGAATCTCGTCGTTGATCGCATCGCAGAACTGTCAGTCCAAAGGCTTCGCTCGCTCATCGATGCACGAGGCTAAACAGCCCGCCACACGTCAAGGAGGGAGGGGGAACATCAAAGCTCGTCACCACACCGCGAAAGCAAGCGCGCCATCAACTGCGCCATCACGCGGTCCGTCACGCGGTCCATCATGCGGTCCATCACGCCATCCAACAATAAAAGGTCCCCGCACCTCGCGGCACGGGGACCCTCTCCTCACCAGACCCGGCCCCTTCCAACCGCCCCCTCCTTCCCCTGCTTCCCGTCCGCTCCCGGTCTCCCCGGCGGCGGTCCTCGTTTGGTGTGTGAGGTCACTGCGTCCGCGATCAAGATCACGCGCGGCGGCGGCGGCCCGTAATCAGCCCACCCAGCGCGAGCAGCGCCATCGAGCCCGGTGTCGGCACGCCGTTGGTGTTGCCCGGGATGATTCCGGCGTACACCTGCTCGTAGTACGTGCTGAGATCACCGAAAGAGATCGTGTCGGACGACGAGAACCACGTGACCTGCTCGACCTCTCCCGAGAAGGCATCGACGATCGCGGCGCCGGTGATGTTGCCGCCGCTGAGGTACGGCAGGAGATAGTCCTGCGTCTCGCTGGCATCGCCGGTCCACGTGAGCGTGCTGAAGACGCTGGAGCTGAACCCGCCGCCAGCAAACGCGGGCTCACTCGCGAGTCCGGGCTTGGAGAGGATGAAAGAACCCGCGACCGCCGCCGCCGCCGCGGTGCCCATCGGCACGGTTATCCGCGGCTGATCGGTGTTGGGAACCCAGTTGAGGTCGATGAGGTTGTTGTTCTGAGTCGTCGCGGCGACGAAGGTGAAGTCGTTGCCCCACGTGCCAGCCCAGTCGGCCTTCACGGGATCAAAGTACTTGCGCCAGCCGCCCGCGGTGTCGGCGAGAAACGCGTTGCGCCCCAGGCCCGCGGTGCCGCCTCGGTTGTCCCACGGATCGCGGACGTAGAAGCCGTCGATGCGATCATTGCCCGCGAAATTCGTGCTTTCGAAGCCGCGCACGTCGATCCAGTGCAGTCCTCCGCTGGTCAGTGCCGCCGCAGGAACGCCGGTGTTGCGGAGTTGCTGGACGAGCTTGCGAGTCTGTGCGTTGCGTCCAGCGCCCTGAAAGACCGCGTAGGAGTTGAGGGCGTCGTAGTGGTTGAGCGCGCCCTTAAGGCCGTCGGGATCGGTCGAGAGTTCCGTGTCGCTAGTTGTGTAAATCTGCCAGGCGGAGTTGTTGGCGCGGATCTTCTGGGCGAGCTGGAGCTGGGTCGGAGTTCCCGCGACACCGATGCTCCATGGTGCAGAGTTCAGCATCATCTGAGCGGAAGCGGCGCCGCACCAGCGATCCTCGGTCTGGCCCGCGTACGTGTTGGTGATCTTGACGGTATCGGCGCTCGCGGCGCCCGCCATTATCACCACGACCATCGCC
>JBBQGR010000071.1:0-9021 GCA_038323185.1 Phycisphaerales bacterium
GTACGGCCGCCAGTGGCGCTCGTGGCCCGCGACCGGCGTCAACCACATCGACCAGATCGCACGCGTGATCGAGCAGATCCGCACCAGCCCCGGCTCGCGCCGCCTGATCGTTTCGGCGTGGAACGTCGGCGAGCTCGAGCAGATGGCCCTGCCGCCGTGCCACCTCCTTTTCCAGTTCTACGTCGCCGATGGGCGCCTCTCGTGCCAGCTCTATCAGCGCTCGGCCGATCTCTTCCTGGGCGTGCCTTTCAACATCGCGAGCTACGCGCTGCTGACGCACATGGTCGCGCAGGTCACCGGGCTGCTGCCCGGCGAGTTCATCCACACCATGGGCGACGCGCATCTCTACGAGAACCACATCGAGCAGACGCGCGAGCTTCTCTCACGCGAGGAACGCGCGCTGCCGGTGCTGCGATTGTCGCCGCGAGCAACCAGCATCGATGATTTCAAGTTTGAGGACATCGAGATCGTGGGCTACGACCCGCACCCAGCGATCAAGGCGCCTGTGGCGGTGTAGGGAAAGAAGCGAAGCAGCGATGAAGTGAGGCAGCGATTCAGTAAATCAGCCCACGACCGCATCGCTTGGTCGGTTGTCTTCTCTTGCCCTGCATCGCTGCCTCGCTATTTCGCTGCGTCCCCCTCCACCCCCTCGAACGCGCCCTTCTTGGTCTGCTCTTCCATGTATTTCTGGAAGTCGCCCATCTTGTAGCTGATGAAGCAGAACGCGTGGTGGATGGTGAGCCACTCGAGGTCCGTGGGGTCCTCGGTGAGGTCCTTGCGCATCTTGTTGAGTTCCGATAGGAGCGTTTCGGCCTTCATGATGGCAAGAGTACGCGCACCAGCCGCATCAGCAGCAGCACGCCCATCCAGACCAGCATCACGCCCGCCCCGCTCGCTAGCAGGCCCAGCGGCAGCGCGATCGGCATCGAGAGTCGCGCACGATCGGAGATCGTTTTCGCGCTCCACGCGACCAGAAAGAGTCCCGACAGCACGCACACGATCGCGGGCCCTGTTGGCCAGTCCGCCTCGAAGCTCACGATGATGCCACCGACGACGCCCAGGAGCGAGGCGAGCGTTGACAGCGTCATCACCACGCCCGCGCGCTTCGAAAGGCGCAGCGCGATGGCGCCCGGCAACACCAGCATCGCCGTCGCGAGCACAACGCCCGCGAGCTTCATCGCGGTCACCGTCGCGAGCGCGAGCAGCGTCATGAGCACGAGCGTCATCGCGCGCTCGTTGACGCCCACCGCGCGCGCCACGCCGGGATCAAAGGCCCAGAAGATCAGCGGCCGGCGCAAGGCCCACAGCGTCAGCGTCACCGCCGCGGCGACACCAACGCCCACAATCGCATCAAACCAGCCAACCGCAGTGATGGATCCGAAGAGGAATGTCTCCCACGCGACGCCCGTGCGTGCGCGATGGATGAGCACGGCCCCGAATCCCATCGACGCGACGAGCACGATACCGATCGCGGTGTCGGCCTCGGTCTCGCCCTTCTCGCTCAGGTAGCCAATCAGCAGCGCGGCACCCAGGCAGAACGCGAAGATCACGCCAAACTGCAGCAGCCCGACCGCCGCGCCGCCGCTGGCGCTCGCCGCGAGCAGCCCCATCGCCGCGGCCAGCCCCACGCCGCCGAACGCCGCGTGCGACACGCCCTGGCCAATGAACGCCAGTCGCTTGAGCACGACGAGCACCGACAACATCGAGCACAGCGCCGCAATCGCAAGCCCCGTCACAACCGAGGGCAAAAACAGCGACCGCAGCATCGGATCGCTGAGGTACGTGTATGTGTTGGTAGAGGTGAGCATTGGGGGCGAAGAAGTGAAGAAGCGAGGCAGCGATGCATTGGGGAAACAAAGGCAAAGGTCACACGCAAGGACGGGAAGCAAAGTGCGACTCTCGTGCGAGTTCGCAATACGGCGTGATCAGGCGTGATCAGGCATGATCAGGCGTGATCAGGTTGGTTTCGCATCATCTGGATCTCCTCTTCTCTCTGCCTCGTTGTCTCGCTGCGTCGCTTCATCGCTGCCTCCCTCGTCCTCAGTGCTGATGCCCCGCCTCGCGGCACGCCGATGCGGCGTGCGCGTCCACGTGCACGTCGCCGAAGATTGCCGCGACGTCGTGCCGGAAGACCTCCCCCAGAATCTGCGGCGTCAGGCCCTCGGGCGAGACATGGCTGTGCAGCGTGCGTGAGAGGCAGGCGATGCGGTCGCACCCCGCCGCGACGGTGCGGATGTCGTGGCTCACGACGATGACCGTGAGGCGAAGCTCATCGTGCAATCGCGTGAGCAGCTCCGCGAACTGCTGCTGCCCCGAGACATCAATGCCGACCGTGGGCTCGTCCATCAGCAGCAGGCGGGGCTTGCCCGCGAGCGCCCGCGCGATCATCACGCGCTGGAACTGGCCGCCCGAGAGCGAGCCGACGTGCGCCGTTGCGAGGCTTGCCGCGCCGACGACATCAAGTGCATTCGCGATCGACTCGCGCTGCTCGGGCGAGGTGCCGCGCCATGGCGGGTTGGAGAGCGTCGCGGACATGCCCACGACCTGCGCGACGGTCAGTGGGAAGGCGGTCTCAGCGCCAGACTTCTGCGGCACGTATCCGATCAGCCCCTGCCGCGCCGCGTCTCGTGGCGTCAAGCCAAAGACTCGGATCGTGCCCGTGTTCCCTTCGAGCAGCCCGAGCGTGAGCTTGAGAAGCGTGGACTTGCCGCCGCCGTTGGGACCCAGCACACCCAGCCGCTGACCCTCATCAACTGTGAGTGAGACACCCTCGAGCACCGGCTTGCGGCTTGTGTCGCTGCCGCCATAGGCGAACCCAACACCGTCATAGACCACAGCGTGCGACGCGGATGGCGGTGGGGGAGTGGATGGAGTTGGAAGTGCAGCGACCATGCGGTGATCAGGGCGAGCGGGCAGGAGCGCAATGAACCGAGTGAGGTAGCACGAGTGTAGTGGCACGAGCGTAGTGGCACGAGCGTATCAGACTCGCCGTACTAACAGCGCGGCACCGACGGGCTCAATACTGCAACTTCGGCTGCCAGTCGCCCGCGCCTCCTGCGAGCAGGTCGAACATGGGCCATGCGGGGCAGAAGGGGTCGCCGGGTCCGAATTCCTGTGAGCGGGGCGAGCGAACGATGGTCGCGTCGTCGCGCTTGTGGAACGCGCTGATGCCGGGCATGATGCCCCCATCCGCGCGGCCGAATCCCATGTCAAAGTGGAACGTGCTTCCGCTCGTGCTCAAGACGGGAAAGGGCCAGTGCCTCGCGCTCGCGAACGCGCCCGCCGCGGCGGGATCGTCGGGTGATGCGAGCACGAACGCGGCGCGGTCCGCGATGTGCTTGTATAGGCCCGCGTACCCATCGGCCCACATCGTGCAGTAGCTGCAGCGTGCGCCCATGTTGTGCACCACGATCAGATCGCGCTTCGCGCCGAACAACTGCGCCAGCGTCGCCGGTGCGCCGGAGGGCGCGAGATGTAAGGTGTACGGAGAGATCACGCCGCCGCCGGTGGCGACCCACCCGTTCGACTCCAGGTGACACCGTCCCACATTGCGATCCCATCGACCACGATGCCGCCGATCTGGGTGAGTGAACCTGCGACGATCAGACGTGAGGTGGTCGCTGGGATGCCGTCGTGGTCCCATGTCGCTGCCTCGCGCGGCGAGAAGTTGCCCGAAGCACCCGGCGCGATGATGTTCCAGCGGCTGCCATCCCATGCTGCGACGCCGCCGATGAGTTGATTGCCCGCGCTGAAGAAGGAACCAACGGAGACGAGGAGTTCTGGCGAAGGACCAGACCCATCGGGATCCCAGGGCATCGTCGCTCGCTGTGTCCCGGCGACGCCGAAGCCGAGCGGCTGCCACGAGTCGCCATCTAGCCACGCCGCGCCCCGCACCGAGATCGGGCCAACCGAGAAGACACCAGCGATGGCCAGCGACACCTCGTTGGGCCCATCGCCATCGAGATCAAAGGCCAGCAGTCGGCGCGTGCTGGCGTTCTGGATGATGTTGTCGCCGAGACCGCGCCACTGTGCGCCGTCCCACGCCGCGATGCCGGGCACTGGAACGCCGCCTGCGCTCGTGAAGGTGCCGATGGCGATGAGTTCGGTCTGTCGCGGCCCGGTGCCATCGGTATCGAGCACGAGAAGCTGGCGGACGGGGCCGCCGGTGAGGCCTGCGCCGACCGCGCTCCAATCGGTGCCGTTCCAGCGTGCGATCTGATTGACAGGCTGTCCCCCCGCGTTCTGGAAGGTGCCCGCGGCGTAGACCTCGCTGGTCAATGGGCCATTGCCATCGGAATCAAAGACCGCGAGAGCGTTGGCGACGCCTTGACTGATTCCCAGCCCCAGCCGCGACCACGTCACTCCGTTCCAGGAAGCGATCTGCGCGAAGTTGCCTCCCCCAACGTTCTGGAACGAGCCATCCGCGATGAAGACCGACTCCAGTTCCGGGTCGTTCCGATCCCAGTTCACCATGGCGTTGGCCGCGCCGTCGACGTACCACCCCGGCGACTGTGTCCCCACTTCAGACCAAGTGGAGCCGTCCCACTCGGCCACGCCGTAGGTGAATCCCTCGATCACCGCACTCGCCAGCACCAGCCGCGGCGGCAGAGGCCCGCCAAAGTCTGGATCGCGCGTGGCGATGCTGGAGGGAAATGAAAAGTTGTTGCCCAATCCCAGGATCCCAGACCACGTCTGCCCATCCCAGATCGCAACACTGGTTGGTCCTGCCATCGCCCCCACGCGCGTGAACTGACCCATGGCCACCAATCGCGGCGGGTTTGGCCCGTCGCCGTCGTCGTCCCAGGTGATCAGCCGCGAGATGACCCCGTCAAAGTCCTCATCGCTCTGGATCCACGTGTCTCCGTCCCACTCGAAGAGGCCGGTCCCCTGAATAGGGGCCGTGGCCCGTCCGGAGATGTAGAGTCTTGGCGGCAGCGGCCCTGCACCGTCGCGGTCGAAGACGATGCCGTCGCTGATCTGGGCCGCGTTGGAGAGGAAGGGGCCTACCGGAGCGGGCACCCAGGAAGGCTCGCACTGGCCGTGCGCCAGCCCTGAGGCGGCGGCGAGCACACTGATCGCCAATGCCCAATTCAAACGAGCTCGACCCAAACTAGCCTGAGCACTCAGACCACCATGATCGCGCCCACCACGAACGCACGAACCGCTCTCCAAAGTATGCATATCCGGCCTCCAGACAATGATTTAGATCCGGTGGACACAAGCTACGTGTCGCTTCCGAATCTGTTGGTGTATCGCACGACGAGGGCGTTGGTTGCGGGAGCAGGAAAGATCCAGGTCCTTTCAAAAACAGTTCAATATGCTAACAGACTACGATCAAAAATCAAGGGCAGGTAGAAATTTGTAGTTCTTTTCGGAAACCTCTTGCGAAAGCGTGGATTGTGACTATCTTCGGTGCAGAGAGACAAGCGGGTTCCGTCGGCATGTGTCCGACCCGAGCTCCGCACCAACCGCTCGTGAGGAGAGAGAGATGAAAATCGCCCTCGGTATCGTTCTTGTTGCTGGCCTGGCCACTGTTGCCTCGGCCTAGCTTTCGACCGCTGGCCCCGGCCGCGCCGCGGACGGCGGGTTTGGCAACCGCGTCACCAACTACTCATGGGACGACGGCACCGCCGAGAATTCCGTCGGCCTGACTGCTGGCGGTAACATCGCTGGCATCAACTTCTTCTCCGTTACTGGTGGCGACAACGTCATTACGTCCGTTGACGTTGCGTGGGGCGCTCCGGCCTTCGCAGCCCAGGGCCCCGCCCTCATCGGTCTTCCCGTCAACTACTACGTCTGGGCCAACGTCGGCGCTGGCACTAACCCTAGCGGCGCCAACTCGGTTCTGCTCTTCTCCGGCACCGGCTCGATCAACGCCGCCAACGTCGCCAACGACACGTTCCAGTCGTTCGCGGTGCCGAACATCGCCATCGCTGGCGCAAGCTTCTTCGTGGGCGTTGACGTGGTCCACCCTGCGGGCACCTTCCCGATCGCCGTTGACCAGACCGCCCCGACCTTCGCTGGCGCTAGCTGGGCTGGCGGCGGGGCTTCCTTCAACCCCAACGCCGTTGGCTTTGGCGGCGGTGATGCCTTGGACCTCGCGGCCCTCGGCCTGGGCAACTGGATGATTCGGGCCAACGCTGTCCCCACCCCCGGCGCGCTCGCGCTCTTGGGCATGGGCGGGCTGGTCATCGGTCGCCGTCGCCGCTAAGCCAACGCCGCGGCGGACCGTTCGCCGCAGCGATCTTGATCCAAGAAGCCCCGGGCTCATGCCCGGGGCTTTTTTATTCTTGGGTCGCTCTTGGGTGGCAGACCGCTCCGTGGTCTCTCTTCCATGCACCAAGCAAGTGCAGACGGTGCTGAGCAGCGTGTGTGCGTGATTGAGTGCGTGCGAGAGAGTGCAAGAGTGCCGCGGCGCGGCACCCCCTTCAAGGGACCACCAAAGGCACCGCCGCGATTACGGATCGATTGACCAGATCTCGCCGATCTGGCGTGCGACGACGCTGGACGCGGCATCGCCCGCCGCGGCGATGAGGCGGCGCATTGGCTCGTCCATCGGCTCGTCGCTGAGCTCGAACGTTGAGTGGTGCATCGGGAGCAGGTGCCGCCCGCCCGCGCTGGTGTGCATCGCCCAAACCTGCTCGGGCGTGGCGTGCTTGGCGATCCAGGGGTCATACGCGCCGATGCCGAAGATGGAGAGATCGGTGCCGCCCGCCGACGCGAGAGATTCGAAGACATTGGAGTGCGCCGTATCGCCCGCGAAGAGCACGCGTGAGCGATGCTGCCTCGCGGCGTCGGCCTCCAGCACGTACGCGTTGTAGCCGCGGTGCTTGTCCCACGCGGTTCGAGCGCCCCAGTGCTCAGGGCGAAGCGCACGAAGAAGCAGCGGCCCGATACGAAGTTCCTGGCCCCAGTGCAGCTCGCGCACTTCGCCGAAGCCATCGGGGATCAGCTTCCGCGTGTTCGCGGCGGTCACGACGCGCGTTGATGGACTCGCGAGCCGGCGCAGCGTCGGCTTGTCGAGATGATCAAAGTGCGCGTGGCTGATCAGAATGAGATCGATGTGCGGCAGATGCGCGAGATCAATCATCGGCCCTTTCCGCGCCACGCCCAGCGTCACCGGCCCCACCGACACGCCGATCCGTTCTGAGAAGACAGGGTCCGTGAGCACCCATCGATCGGCGATGCGCAGCAGCGTGCTCGCGTGCCCGAGCCACGCCGCCGAGAGAGGCCCGCGAGCCCGCGAGTGATCAAGAGCAGCGGGGGCGGCGCTCGCGCGAGCAAGCACGCTGGCATCGATCGCGTCGGACGGGAGCGATGGCGCTCGCGGCTGCCCACGTGTGGAGTATTCCAGGATCGAATCGATCAGCTGTGCGGGGTAACGCCGCAGACGCGATCGCGTGAGCGCGACCGACAGCGGCACCTGATTCGTGCGCTTGGGTGGCTTGCTGGGATCTGGCGCGGGTGAGGCCATCAGGAGCATCGTTGCACCCCGGCGGGGCCGCGTCGACCGAGTTTCAGATTGGGGTGGGGTGCCTCGGGTGCAAAAGCTTGTCCGCGACTGTGATGCGAGATTCATGCTGCTGTCACGCGCAGGTTAGATTTGCGTCACGCGAGTGTCACGCAAGTGTCACGGTTTGCCTCATGCCGCGAAACTCAGGTTGTGCCGCCGCGTCTAACTCTGGTCGATAGCATGTCGCAGCACTCGCACCCGCCCACGCCCAAGGAGGCACGCCCATGTCCAGCCTGTCTAGCTCGTTCAGCACGTCCAACCTCAACGCGTCCAACCCCAGCACGCTCGCCTCGGGCGATCATCGTTCATCGCGAGCGCAGCGCGCCGTCGCCAGGATCGCCGCGACACTCGCGCTCGCGGGCCTGGCCTGCGGCGTGCTCGCGCAGGCGCCCTCGACGAGCATCACCATCTACAGCTCAGCGCAGCCCGGCGCGATTTCGCCTGAGATGTACCGCCCCGTCGGCGGCTTCAGCCAGGGCCGCGTCAACACGCCCGGCTACGCCATGGTCCGCGAGATCCGCCCCATCAAGCTCGACGGCGCTCGCGCCACCGTGCGCTTCACGGATGTCGCGGCGCTCATCGATCCCACGACCGTCTCCTTCATGTCGCTGACAGATCCAGAGACGCGCGTCCTTGACCAATCGTTCCAGTTCGATCTCGTCAGCAACCAGGCCCTTCTCGAGAAGTTCATCGACCGCGAGATCACAGTCGTCGTCCCCGTGGGCGACAACATCAGCGAGATCACAGGCACGCTCCTCTCCGCCGCGGGCGGCACGCTGGTGCTGCAGAACGCCGCGGGCCTCCAGACCATCAACTCCTACGTGCGTCTGAAGTTCCCAAGCCTGCCCGAGGGATTCGTCACGCGCCCCACGCTTGTCTGGGACCTTGAGGCTCCGTCCGCTGGCGACCAGACCGCGCGCGTGGCCTATCAGACCGAGGGCATCACATGGTGGGCCGACTACAACCTCACGCTGATGGAAGGAGAGGGAAACAAGGGCACGCTGGATGTCGGTGCCTGGGTCAGCATCCTCAACCAGTCCGGCGGCAGCTACAAGGACGCGCAGCTCAAGCTCGTTGCGGGTGATGTCAACCGCGCACCGCGCCCGCAGCAGTTTGGCGGCATGTATCCCGCGGCGGCCATGGAGATGCGGTCGATGGCCGACGCTGGCGGCTTCCAGGAAAAGTCGTTCTTCGAGTACCACCTCTACACGCTCGGCCGCGCGGCCACAATCCCCGACAACTCCACCAAGCAGATCGAGCTCTTCGACACCGCCCGCGCGGTGCCGTGTGAGAAGATCCTCGTCTACGACGGCGCTGGCGATACCTGGATGAGCGAGGGCGAAGTGATCCAGGACAGCTCGTTCGGCACGCAGACCAAGAAGGATGTTGACGTCTACATCAAGTTCGCCAACACGAAGGCCGCGGGACTCGGGATCCCGCTTCCCGCCGGACGCATCCGCGTGAACAAGCTCGACGCCGACGGAGGTCCCGGCGGCGGCAGCCTCGAG
>JBBQGR010000072.1:0-8993 GCA_038323185.1 Phycisphaerales bacterium
TCTCGGCCTCGTCAACCGCCGTCATGGTCCGCGTGGTCCAGGCGCGCCGCGAGAGCAACACCGTCCACGCGCGTGTCGGACTGGGCGTCTCCATCGTGCAGGATCTCGGCTGCGTTCTCTTCATCGCGATGGTCCCGGTCCTCGCGACGTGGCAAGGCGTCGAGACACTTCCAGCGCACGGGCACGCGTCCTCATCATGGTTCGCGACGCTTCCAAAGTGGCTCGAAGTCGGCGCGCGTGGCGGCATCGCCGCCGGAGGCATCGCACTCCTGATCGTCGTCGGGAAGACGCTCCTACCTCGCGTACTCGACGCCGTCGCCGCCGTCGGCTCTTCGGAGCTGATGCTCATCGTCTCCGCCGCCATCGCACTCCTCGCCGCGGTCTTCACCTCCGCGATCGGACTCTCCGCCGAGATGGGCGCGTTCCTCGCTGGCTTCATGCTCGCCGCCACGCCGTACCGATTCCAGATCTCCGGCCTCGTCGGCCCCATCCGCGATGTGCTGATGGCCGTCTTCTTTGTCTCCGTCGGTCTCAAGGTAGATCCGATGATCGTCATGCAGGATTGGTGGGTCATCGGAGCCGCCGCACTGATGGTCGTCGCGCTCAAGGTCTTCTTCATCGCTGGCACCGGCTGGGCGCTGGGCATGACGGCCAGCTCCGCGGCGATCTGTGCCGCGTATCTCGCCAACGCTGGCGAGTTTTCACTCGTCCTGCTCACCGCCGCCGAGCGCGGCGGGCTCGTGACGGAGATCGAGCTCGGCCGCATGACTGCGATCTGTGTTCTGACGCTGGTCGCAACGCCGCTGCTCGCCGGGCCCGCTCACGCCCTCGCGTCGCGTCTGGTCGGAGTTCCACAGGCTCGTTTCTTCCGGGGCGGCAATGCGCTGGCCGACACGCCACCAGTGGCGCCGAACCACGGCGAAGAAGCGGCCCACGCCACAGGCCCGATCCAGCCGCACGCGATCATCGCGGGCTTCGGTCCTGTGGGCCGCGCGCTTGCGGATCGGTTCGAAGTGCTTGGCATTCCGTACATCGTGGTGGAGCTCAACCCGCGAACGGTCACGCGGCAGGGCAAGCTCGGACGCAAGTTCGTGTACGGGGACATCACGAATCCAGAGGTGCTTGAGTCTGCGGGGCTCGCGCACGCGATGGCGGTCTTGCTCACGATTCCTGATGATGAGACGATCCTTCGCTCGTGCCGCGTGGTGAAGTCGCTCGCGCCGCACGTCTTCATCGCCGCGAGGACGAGCTTTCTGAGCGGATCGTTCGCGGCGATGCAGCTCGGCGCGGACGTGGTGACGGTTGAGGAAGTGGCGACGGCCGCGGCGATGGAGCGTGATGTTCTCGCGCAGCTTCCGGCGCTGGCGTCGCGACGCGTCGGGGCTACTCCGTGATCTGCTTGAGCTCATCGCGCAGGATCGCCGCGAGCTCGTAGTTTTCCGCCTTGATCGCCGCGGCGAGGCGCTCGCGCAGCTCGGCCTTCTGGCTTGCGGGCAATCGCGGCGCGAGTGAGTCGCGCATCGACTTCAGCGTCGCGACTTCCGGCGATGCGTCAAGCTGCCGACCCATGCCGCGTGCCGCGTACCACTGCGCCAGCACCTCGAGGCCATCATCGATCACGACGACCGCGGCCCGCTGCTCGCCCGATGCGAGCATCAGTCGCGCTGTCGCGACTGCCTTGGCGCGGATCAGGTCGGGGCGAGCGCGTTCGAACGCCGCGATGTCCTCTTCACTTTGTGCGTGGTCAACAACGAAGTCGATCAGTCGGACATTTCGCGATGCGTCCCGCACCACTCTCGCGTGCTCCCCCAGCAGTTCAAACGCGGCCATGCGGCGGCGATATTGCGCCGCTTCGGCCGCGAGCAGGCGGCAGGCCTGTCCATCGAGCCGGATCGAGGCCTCTTGACGCGAACCGGGGCTTGTGCCTTCTTCTTCACCGCGCGTGGCGCTTCCCGGGCCGGCCTCGCGTGCGCTCCCGGGTGGGCGCGGTCCCGTCATCTCGCCCTCGTCTGACAGCACTTCGTAATGTTCGAGGAGGCTTCCGTGTCCGTATGGCTCTTCACCATCGGGGCGTCCGTCCAAGTGGAGTTGAAGGATCCCCAGTTCGACCCGCAACTGGAGCCTCGGCTCGCCATCGAGTCCGTCGATCATCCGAGCGGCGGGCTCGTCGGGGCGGAAGGGCCACTCAGCCAACATCGAAGTGAGGTCGCTCGACATTGTGACGAGCATAGGGCTTCTCCGCGCTGGGATTCGGACGTGTCGATTCGCTGATGGGTATTCGGAGAGAGTCGTTATCGGTCCTCTGTAGCAATCCAAAGTCGGCTTGGGGTACGTAGCAGTCGTGTCAACAAGGTCCGGTAGGGGACGAACACTCCACTTCAGGGACCTAGATCCTCGGCGTGGGTGTGCTAAAGTTGTCTGCACGGCTGGAAAACATGGAATCTAAAGCACTTGTGACGATTATGCAGGTATTTCTGAGAATGGGTGGCCGCTCGGTCGTTCCGTGTCACATTGTACATTGGGGAGTTGTAGAGAGATTCGGGGCTGAAGGCTCCAAACCCCCATGTCGATGAAACCCTAGCACGGGGTGGTGCGGATAGGCACGGGCCTCCCGCGTCCACGGCCATGTTTGTTCGGTCGTTGCCGTTCTTGGGATCGCCTATGCGATCTTCGGCGAGCTTACTCGCCGGGAAAGTGGGTGGAGAGTGAGCCAAGTGAAGTCGCAATCTAGTGCAGGGCGCGCGGTCCAATCGGACATGCAGATGTACCTGCGCGAGATCAACCGCCATTCCCTCCTGACGGCCGAGCAGGAGAAGGAGCTCGGCTGGCGCATCATCAACGACAACTGCCCCGTCGCTAGAGAGACCATGATCCGCGCCAACCTTCGCTTGGTTGTCGCGATCGCAAAGAATTACACCAACCGCGGCCTGCAGATCCAGGACCTGATTGAGGAGGGCAACATCGGCCTCCTTCGCGCGGTTGAGGGCTTTGATCCCGCGCAGGGCGCTCGCTTCAGCACGTATGCCTCGTGGTGGATCAAGCAGGCGATGAAGCGTGCGTTGGTCAACGCCAACCAGCCGGTTCACATTCCCGCGTACATGGTTGAGCTGGTTGCGAAGTGGAAGGTTGCGTCTCGCAAGCTCGAGGCCGATATGGGCTTCCCGCCTTCCCTTGCGGATCTCGCGAAGGCCATGGATCTGCCGCTGAAGAAGGTTCGCATCATCAAGCGCGCCGTCCGCGCCATGCAGTCGCCCGCGACGGGCATGAAGGATGCCGGCGGCGACCTTGTCGGCCTTGGCGAGATGCTCGCTGATACGAAGATCGGCACGCCCGACGAGCGGATGTTCAAGGAGCAAGAGCTCGAGACGCTTCGCCGCCTCCTTGAGACGATCGATGACCGCGAGGCTTCCATTCTTCGCCTGCGTTTCGGTCTTGATGGCAGCGAGCCCCTGACTCTCAAGCAGATCGCCGAGGAGATCGGGATCAGCCGCGAGCGCGTCCGCCAGATCGTGGATGAGTCTCTCGCGAAGCTCAACGAGCGTCTGACTGGCGAGAAGCCCAGCCAGTTCTTCCGCCGCTCGTTCGAAGAGTCGATCTCCGAGGCGTAGGCCGAGGAGCGCCGTTGTGTGGCTTATGCCCGCGACATGGGACCGCTTACAAATCAGCCCACATGGAACGACGCGATCCCGCGTCGTTCTTTTTTTCGCTCCTATGTCGCACCCCACCTGGCGTCGGATGCACATCCGACGCCGCACCCCTGGCATCTTTGCTACCATCGGGGCATGATTCAAGACTTCGTGCAGTGTCTCACCCGCGTCCTCGGGCGCGGGATGGTGGTTGGTGCCCTGGCCCTCGCGATGGGACTGAGTGGTGCTTCGGCGCTTGCCGATGACTTCCTTGATCGCGTGAATCAGCCGTGGTCGGCGATTCCCAACGCGCGGCGCAGTGAGCTGGTGATCCTGCCGCTGCTCGCGAAGGCCGACCGGCCTCCGGCGGGAATCGCGACGATCGAGCGATCGCGTCTCATCCAGTCGGGCATGCAGGGGTGGTCCGAGGCGGAGGCGTGGGCCACTGCGAAGCCCCAGACGGATCTCATCAGGGTGCTGGCCGAGATCAGCAAGGAGATGAGCTTCACCAAGTCGCACGCGTTTGCTCAGCCGTATGGCGAGGCGGGGATCCCGCCGGCGATCATCGCGGCGGAGTTGTACACGGCGCTCGGCGATCCGCCGACGCTCGCGGCGGCGCAGCACCAGTATCTTACCGCCTTCGATACGCTCGCTGTGCTCGTGAACGTCGAGGCGACTCGGCTGGCGGCGGCGGGGCAGGTCAACGAGTCGATCGATCTGCTCACGAACTTGTTGGTGTTTGCCCGCCAGATCTGCGACCGCACGTTCTTCGCTGAGGCGAAGTGGGGTCTGTCGAGCCTGGCTTTGACTCACGAGCGCATCCGCGATATCGCGTATCGAGACATGATGTCTGATCGCAAGCTCGACGCGGCGCGTCTTCTCCCGCAGATCCAGCGGCTGCTTGAGGGAAAGGACCGCGTGCTCGATCTTGATCGCATGCCCTTCCCGCATGGCAATCAGGCGGCGGTTGATCAGATCATCTCGCGCGTGTACATCCCTCGCGCGGGTGTTCGAGAGGACATCTTCCCCTCGACGATGGCGCGGCTGGGGAGCACGGATCGTCCGCTGCGACTCTTTGGCGAGGCCGCGCGGTGGAGGGATGCGGCGGCGAACCAGGCCAACTGGTTCGATGCCGAGACGAAGGCTCGCGGCGTCTTCGCGGACTGGGAGTCGCGTTGGCGGCTTGAGTGGTTCAACAATCGATCGAACCAGCCTACCGAGTGGTCGCGCACTGATCTGGCGAAGTTTGCGACGATCTCGCAGGCGACTCCGATGATGGACGACCTGCGAGGGCTGCGGCAGGCGGCGCGTCTTGAGTCGGCGGCGACGCGGCAGACCCTCGCGCTCATCGGCCTGACGCGCACGAGCGGTTCGCTGCCACGGGCCATTTCCGCGGTGCGTCCGCGTTGGCTGAGCGTTGTTGAGACCGACCCCTTCAACGCCAATCTCTCGGCGGGTAACGCGCCGCCGCTGCGGTACTTTGTCCCGATGCGCGACACGCCGCGGGCCGAGCGCGAGGATGCCAAGCCCTTTGAGATGAGCGTCATCCCGTACGAGGGTGGGACGGCAATTGGCGTACGGCTCATCGACGACGTGTTTGTGCTGTACTCGCTGGGCTCGGATGCCAATGATGACTTTGCGCGGCGCATCCAGAACGGCACGGTTGGCGTGCGCGGTGCGGACTACCTCCTCTTCCCGCCCGTTGTTTCTCTTTATCGGCAGAACCTGATCGACCGCGGCGACCTCAAGTAGCGAGCCACTCAGCGGCACGGAGCCTTCATGTCCAATCAGTCCACTGCGAACTCCGACGGCGTTCACAAGATCGTCATCATCGGCTCTGGGCCAGCGGGCTGGACTGCGGCGATCTATGCCGCGCGTGCGCAACTCTACCCGATCGTCTTCTGCGGGATCGCGAAGCAGGATCCGGGGCCCATCCTTCCGGGTGGGCAGCTGATGCTGACCACCGAGGTTGAGAACTACCCCGGGTTTGAGCATGGCGTCATGGGTCCTGAGATGATGGCCAAGTTCCAGGCGCAGGCCGAGCGCTTCGGGACCAAGGTGGTGGGTGAGGATGTCGAGCACTGCGACTTCACCAAGCGACCCTTTGAGCTCAGGCTGAGCAACGGCATGATCGCGAAGGCACACGCCGTCATCATCGCTACCGGCGCGACGGCGAACTGGCTCGGGCTTCCCAACGAGATGAGGCTCGCGACGACTGGCGGCGGAGTTTCGGCCTGCGCCGTGTGCGACGGTGCGCTCCCAGCATTCCGGGACCAGGAGCTGGCGGTCGTGGGTGGCGGCGATACGGCGATGGAGGAGGCCACGTTTCTCACCAAGTTTGGGAAGACGGTTCACCTGATCCATCGGCGTGACTCCCTCCGCGCTAGCAAGATCATGCAGCAGCGATTCCTGTCTCGCCCGAATGCCAAGGTTCACTGGAACAAGGCGGTGATCGATTGCATCGGCGAGAGCCACCTCGAGGCGGTGCAGCTCGAGGACACGGTCACGGGTGAGAAGAGCACGCTTGCAGTGAAGGGGCTCTTCATCGCGATCGGCCACACGCCCACGACCAAGTTCTTGAAGGGTGCTGGGCTTGATACGAACGAGAAGGGGTATCTGGACCTCAAGCAGCGCAACTCGTACACGAACATCCCGGGCGTTTTCGCGGCGGGAGATGTGGCGGATGAGCATTACCGGCAGGCCGTGACGGCCGCGGGCATGGGTTGTGAGGCGGCACTTGACGCGGAACGCTGGCTCGCGGCCCAAGGCATTCACTAACCCGTGCTTGAGTGTGCGTGATGCGTGTGGCTCGCGGGGTGCGCGATGTGCTCGGCGTGTGTGTCTTGTTCTTGATGTTCGTGAGGTTCGTGATGTTCGTCGCGTGAGGCTCGCTCGGCGCGTTCGTCGAAAGCGGGTTGTGGTCTATCACTCTCTTGCGGGTAGCCAGCGGCTCTTGCTTGCTGATCGGGCTGGGGTGAGGCTTCGCTGCGTTGGGCGTGAGCTGTGGCGTGATGCTGGGGAGTTGCGGCGGGTGGGGCGGGGTTCGGGGCCGCGGCGGGGGCAGTTGACGGTTGGGCTGCTGTGCCGGGACTCTGCGACGAGTGGGCTTTCGAGGTTGGGTTCTCGCTGGTTGTGGACTTGCGGCGGTCGGGGAAAGCGATCTTGAGGATTCCGGCGGCGGCGCGGCGAGCGATCTCTTGCGCGTTGGTTGGGCGATCTGTGGCGGCGATGGCGTGCAGGGTTGCGATCGCTTCTTTTGCGGCGATGGTGGCTTGGAGCTGGGCTCGCGTTTCGTGGAGATGGCGGAGGGTCTGGATCATCGCGGCGATGTCTGGCCTCGTTGCCCACTGCGCGAGTGCAAGCAAGGAGACGCCGTGGCGAGAGGTGATCTCGGTCAGGGATTCAGAGCTCTCGAACCAGTCGGCGAGCAGGGCCTGGTCGGAGTCGGCGAGCGGGGCGTGATCGAGCGAGGTCGTAGTCATGCGCCTAGTTTGGCGTGTGTTTGGTCCAGCTCAAGCGGAAATCGTTTATGGGCATGGAGTTTGCGCACAGGGACGGTTCGAGCGTGCAGATTGTTGCGAGTGCGGCTGGCTGCGTGCATGTTCATCTCGCGACGCGGTGGTCGCATCGTGAGGGAACGCGAGTAGGGTCTTGAGTTGATTGGCGCAACGGAAGTTGAAAGTTCCGGCGTCTTGCACGCTGCTGAACGCATGGGCATTCAGCAAGTCATCGGGGACGAAGCCGCGGGAACTCTGCGAAAACGAGTTCGCTCACGGGCTCGCGGAGCTTGTTTCAAGTGCTGTGCTCGCGTTACCGACGCTGGCGGGCGAAGGCGAAGAGCCCGAGCAAGGACAGCGATGCTGGGGCTGGCACCACGGTGATTTCGGCGGTGAAGTACGCGACCGAGGGGAGTGAGGGATGCCAGATGTACGCTGCGGATTCCAGACCGGGGTGTGAGCCCCATCCATTCGGAACCACCACTGGCGCGACCGTCGCGGCACCGAAGCCCGTATCGCTCACGGTCCAGGTTGACACTGCGGTCAGGAGCGTCTGAGTTTCGTTGCCGAACGTGCCCAGGGCGCTGTCGAGCGTGAAGAGGCCGCTCATCATCTTCTGGCCGCCGAAGTCCTCCGCGCGAACCTGCAGGTAGTAGGTGCCGGGTGCGGGCAGCGCTATTGATCCGGAGAATGTGTTGAAGAAACCGTTGCCACTGAGGAAGACCGGCCCTGCCGTGTTCGGATCTGTGCTGATCGAAGCCTGGAACGAGTCGTCGGCGACCATGAGGGCGTTGAGGTTCACCTGGCCCGCGGCGGATGCGGTGATGAGGCTGACGACACCCAGCATGAGAGATGCGCGCATGAGAAGATACTCCCTGTTACCGGATGAGTATGCATCACGTTTTGCCGCGCTGCCAGCGATCTTGCGGGTGGGACGCGAAGTTGGACAGTTTGTGGTCTTGGGCAAGCCTTTGGAGGTGGCGGTGGGTGCGGATTGCTCTAGCTATGCCGCCATCTTTGGATAGTACGGGCCCTTGCTCGTCCGCTCTGGGGTTGAGCGGGGGCGGGCTGGGTTCCGCCACGGAGGTCTCCGTGCTGGGAATGAACGTCGCTCGGCCTGCGAAGAGCGTCCCGTGGTCGAGGTAGTGATGTTGTGGCTGCCCACCCCGCGGTTCAGCAGCCAGCGCCGCTGCCGAGGTCGGCCTCGCCTAGGAGGTTGAACTCTTTGCGGCGGAGGATCTGGCCTGCGAGGGTGATGTCGTCGACGGCGAGGGCCATGGTTGCGCCATGGCGGTCAGTGAGCATGAGTGGGTATGCGAAATGAATGGAGAGTTCCGCCGCGAGGAGGCAGATGCACATGCTGGCGAGGGTGTGCTTGCCCAGAAGCTCGACGACGAGGACGTCGCGCTGCGTGAATGGGAGGCCTTGCTTGGTGAGCAAGTCGCGGGCCATCGCGGCGTTGTTGGTGATGACGCGAACGACGGCGTGGTCGGAGGCTTCGTGCACGCTGAGGGCACAGACCTTGCAGGGTGAGCCGTCGAAGGTCTCGACGAGGTCGTAGAGCTTCCCGACCTTGTTGGTGAGGAAGACTGAGAACTGCGTGATTGTGGGCGGCGAATAGCCGCGGGAGGTCTGGACTGGGGTTGGCGCTTGGCTCATGGCCGATCCTTGGCGAGGGGCTCATTCGACCCTTCAGCATGCACAGTACGGCGGCGGCGGGCTTTTCACAAGCCCATTGTTGCTCGGCGCGATCAGATGGTCACCAGAATAAACAACGCCCGGAGGACCCGGGCGTCGGAGGAGAGAGGGCTTGTGGAAGAGGGTGGGTAAGTAGACGGAGTATGAGGTGCGGACCTCAGACGCTGAAGCT
>JBBQGR010000073.1:0-8962 GCA_038323185.1 Phycisphaerales bacterium
CATGGCGTCGACGTACATCGACGGCGTGTTTGTCGGCGGGCAGGGTGGGACGGGGGCGTCGATCGGCTCGCGCTGGGCGCTCTACTCGCAGGCGGGGGCGGATCTGATCATGTTCGCGGATGAAAACAACGAGACGGCGCCGCTCTGGATGAGCAGCATGTCGTTCACGGATCGGCGGATGACTGCGGCGGAGATTGCGGCGCTGGGCGGGCCGCACGCCGCGGGAGTTCGCGCGGCGGGGGCCCTCGCGAACCCGCCACGGAACTACACGCGGTGCGCGGGGCCCGTGGCGCACCGGGGCTTCTCGGCGGCGGCGCCGGAGAATACGCTGGCGGCGATCGACGCGGCGATCGCGGCGGGGGCTCTGGCTATTGAGATGGATGTTCGTTTGTCGTCGGACGGCGTGGCGGTGCTCATGCACGACGGGACGATGGATCGGACAACAAACCTGACGGGTAACGCGACGAGCTTCACGGCGGCGCAGATGCAGGCCGCGGACGCGGGGTCGTGGTTTGATCCGTCGTTCGCGAGCGTGCGCGTGCCGACGCTGCGTCAGGCGTTCGAGCGGATGCGTGGAACGGGCGTGATCCCGTATCTGGATGTGAAGGTGAATGGGATGGGGCCGGCGATCCGGACCGCGCTGCAGCAGGCGGGCATGACGGAGCGAGAGATCTGGCTGTGGGCGTACAACCGCACGCTGGTGGGGGAGTTTGGCGCGACGTTCGCCAACCCGCAGATTGTGGTTGGTGAGATTCCGCGCACTCCCGCGCAGTTCGCGGAGCTGCGCGGGCTGAAGGTGGTGGGGCTGGACCTTGGCTTCACGTCGTACACGAGCGGCGAGGTGGACTCGGCGTGGGTCGCGACGGCGCGTGCGGAGGGGTTCTTCACGTGCGGGTACACCGTGGTGACACCCTCGGTGATGGAAGCGATGATCGACCTTGGCGTTGACTTCATCGAGACGGACTATCCCGACATGGTGGCGCGGGCGGGTCGGGCGCCGCTGGTGCTGGCGATGTCAGATCGGCACGTGCGGACGAGAGAGACCATGACGCTGGCGGCGACGCAGGAGCCCGGCGCGGTGGTCGCGTGGACCAAGGACGGGACGCCGCTTGCGAGCGGCCCGACGCCGTGGGGGAGCCTGGTCACGCTTGGCCAGACGCTGACGATCTCGAACGTGATGAGTCCCGACGCGGGCGCGTACGCGGCCAGCGTGGTGAGCCCATGTGGAACGGTGGATCTGGCTCCGGTGCGTGTGGACGTCGGGTGCGAGTACGACTTCAACCGGGATGAGAATGTGGACCTGCTGGACGCGCAGCAGATGGCGCAGGTCTTTATTGGCACGCTCCAGCCGGGGGCTGGGTGGCTCGACGGCGATCTGAACCAGGATGAGAACGCGGATCTTGCGGATGCACAGTTGCTGGCGGGGTTTGTGGTGTCGGGGTCTTGCCCGCTCTAGGCAGACGGCTGGAACCACATCTTCTCGGACGTTCCAGCGGCTCGAAATCGCGGGGGTGCCCGGTGTGGCGTCAATTTGCCCGGTGCCGCGGTTATGAAATTTTCTGACTGGGGTGTGAGACCGATACCCTTTGGGAGGCGAATGGAGCGGAGACCGGCGGGTTTGGCCGGAGACTTGTGTTGGTGTCGCGATGCACATCCTGATCGATCCGTTGGAGCCTCCGAATGCGGTGTTCGTTTGCGAGCCTTGCTCTTCTTTGTCGCCCGATGGTGCTGATGATGGGCGCGGCGCTCGCGGGAGTTGCGGGCGGGCCGGGCTTGGCGTGGGCGGACTCGGCGACGCTTCGGGCGACGCGTGACACGACGATTTACGCGGAGAACGACCGGCTTTCGAACGGCTCGGGATCGTGGATCTTTTCGGGGAGAACGGGCAACAACTTCACACGCCGGTCGCTGGTGCGGTTTGACCTCTCGTCGATCCCAGCCGGCGCGTTCATCACGGACGTGGCGCTGACGGTCCAACTGAATCGCTCGGCGGTGGCGGGGCTGGAGACGTACAGCGTGCATCGTCTGGCCGCCGACTGGGGCGAGGGCGCTTCGAACGCCTCGGGGCAGGAGGGTGGCGGGGCGTTTGCGAAGCAGAACGACGCGACGTGGTCGTACCGCCTCTACAACGAGGCGAACCCGACGGCGAGCCCGGCGTGGACAACGCCCGGCGCTGATTTTGCAGCGGCGCCGTCGAGCAGCGCGGAGATCGACTCGATCCTGAGCCCGTACACGTTCACGGGGACAGGGCTGATCACGGATGTACAGGCGATGATCGCGGCTCCGTCCACGAACTTCGGCTGGATTCTGATCGGCAACGAAGGGAGCGCGGGGACGGCGAAGCGATTCGTGTCGCGCGAAACGAGCGACAGCAATGCTGCGCAGCGGCCGACGTTGGTAGTGACGTACTCGCTGACCACGCCAGGTGGGGCCTGCTGCCTGCCCGACGGCTCGTGCGTGACGCTGAGTTCAGGTGCATGTGCGCTGGCGGGTGGGACGTTCCAAGGGGTCGGCGTGCCGTGCGCGCCGGGGCTTTGTCCGCTTCCAACGGGGGCCTGCTGCCTGCCGGATGGATCGTGCAACACGCTGACGCCTGCCGCGTGTGCCGCGGCGGGCGGAACGTTCCAGGGTGCCGGAACGGACTGTCCCGGACAAAACTGCCCGCTGGTGCTGACGCCTTTCGTCGATGAGCTGCCGATTCCCGCGGTGATGCAGCCGACATCGGGCATCCCGGGCGGGGCGGCGCACTACGACATCACGATCACGGAGTTCACGCAGAAGCTCCACAGGGATCTGCCCAGCACGCGCGTATGGGGGTACAACGGGTCGTTTCCAGCCCGGACGATCGAGGCACGCCGGGGCTTCCCGGTTACGGTGAACTGGATCAACAACCTGCGGGCACTCGAGACGGGGCAGCTTCGCGCGACGCACGTGCTGCCGGTCTCAACATGCCTGCACGGGCCGGACCAGACCGGGCAGGTGCCCGTGACGGTGACGCACCTGCACGGCGGGCACGTGGCCGACGACAGCGACGGCGATCCGGACCTTGCATTCCCGCCGGGGCAGAGCTCGCCGACGTACTTCTATCCGAATGATCAGCAGGCCGCGACGATCTGGTACCACGACCACGCGCTGGGACTCACGCGGCTGAATGTGTACATGGGGTTGGCGGGGTTCTATCTCATCCGCGATGATCACGAGGAAGCGCTGAACCTGCCTCGGGGCGAGTTTGATGTGCCGCTGGCGATCCAGGATCGATCCTTCAACGCCAACGGCTCGCTGAAGTATCCGGGGGTGTGGGAGGAGCACACTTTCGGCGACTTCATCCTCGTGAACGGGAAGGTCTGGCCGTTTATGGCGGTGAAGCAGGGGAAGTATCGGTTCAGGCTTCTGAACGCGAGCAACAGCCGCGCGTACACGCTGGTGCTGTCGAACGTTGCATCGTTCCAGCAGATCGCGAGCGAGCAGGGGCTGCTTGACGCGCCGGTGCCGATGACCAGCCTGACGATCACGCCCGGCGAGCGTGCCGATGTCGTGATCGACTTCGCGGCGTATGCGCCGGGCACCGAGATCATCCTGACCAACTCGGCGTTGTCGCCGTTTCCGGCTGGGGGCGCTGGGCCGGACGTGCCCAGCGTGATGAAGTTCATCGTGCAGGGGCAGGCGGGTGACACGGAATCGCTGCCGGGTTCGCTGCGGGAGGTGCCGCGGCTGCTGGAGACGGACGCGAGCGTCACGCGCACCTTCGAGCTTCGCAAGTTCTTTGATCCCGTGTGCGGGCACGACAAGTGGCTGATCAACGGCCTGATGTGGGACGACATCACCGAGTTCCCGCGCGTTGGTGAGACTGAGATCTGGTCATGGGTGAATCGCTCGGGCGTGACGCATCCGATGCACATGCACCTTGTCTCGTTCCAGGTTCTGGACCGGCAGAACTTCATCGTGCAGGAGAGCCAGATCGTGCCGCAGGGGCCGCGGACGGCGGTGAGTGGCGGTGAACTAGGCTGGAAGGACACCGTGCAGGCCACGCCGAACCAGATCACGCGGGTGATCGTCCGGTTCGAGGGACCCGCGGGCACGTATCCGTATCACTGCCACGTGCTGGAGCATGAGGACCACGAGATGATGCGGCAGTTCACACTGCTGTGCGACGCGCCGACGATCACGACGCAGCCACTGGATACGTACGTACGCGAGGGCGGGAGCGCGACGCTGCGTGTTGAAGTGGCTGGCTCGCTGCCAACGGTGCAGTGGCTCCGCAAAGGCGCGGCGCTGGTGAACGGCGTGCAGGCCGATGGCACCGTGGTGGCGAACGCGGCGACGGCGGAGGTCACGCTGTCGGGCGTGAGGCCGACATTCGCTGGCACATTCGCCGCGTCGATTTCAGGAGCGTGCGGCGCGGCGCTGTCGGCAGAGGTGCAGGTGAGCGTGGGCTCGCCGTGCGACTATGACTTCAACCAGGATGAGAACGTGGACCTGCTGGATGCGCAGCAGATGGCGCAGGTCTTCGTCGGGATCATCACCGCCGAGCCGGGCTGGCTCGATGGCGACCTGAACGGCGATGAGAACGCGGACCTGAGCGATGCGCAGGCGCTGGCGCAGTACGTGGTGCTCGGTACTTGCCCGTGATGAGTGCTGGCGGACCTTCGTGCTCGGGCGCGATCGCTGCTTTCTAGAAATGTGCGAGTGTGCGAGAGGGTTCTGGTCTGCGCGCTGGAAGCGCCGCGAACGCCTCTTTCTCATCGCCACTTGTTGTTGTGACGGTCAAGTCTTGATCGACGTCAGACCTGCGATCGCGAGTGGGATCAGGATCATGACGGGGATGAAGACGGAGACCTCGGGCGGGAGGCCCGGGACCGCCGCGGCCGAGCCGAGGAAGGCACCCATGAGCGAGCCGACCGCCGCGGGAGCGCACTTGAGTGACTGCATCAGCATGTTGGCGGGTTCGCGGCGCAGGAAGAAGGGGAGGCAGACCATGAGTGTGAGGAGGTTGCTGGCCATGACGCAGAGGCGTCCGAGCTTGTAGCGTGTGAGCTGGTCGAGGTAATCGGGACGTGTCAGCGTGCTGGCGCGTGAGCGGGTGATGAGCTCGGTGAGCTGGCGGAAGGAGAGGTTGGCGGCGTACCCCTCGAAGCGGCGCATGCGGATCACGGTGGGATCAAGGTCGCTGGTGAGCGAGGCCAGGGGCTGGGGGCGCGCGTTGCCAGCGCCGAGGCGGCGGTCTTCGGTCTGGCCGTTGGTCAGGAGCCAGCGCGTTCCGTCCCACGCGGCTTCGGTGGCGGTGATGCGCGTGGTGAGCAGGCCTTCCTCGTCGCGCTCCCAGACCCAGAGGCCGGAGATGGTCTGGCGATCAAGGTCAAACGAGCGCGCGTAGAAGACACGGCCCTTCCCATCAACGTGCAGCACGCGGTCGATAGCGCCCATGGAGCTTGAGCCCGCGGCGCCCTTGTCGCGCGTGAGGAGCGGCGCGAGGCGCGGGATGATGAGCTCGCGATTGAGGCCTTGCAGCACGACGAGCAGCAGCGCGACGAGCATGATGGGGCGTGCGACGCGGAGGAGTGACTGGCCCGACGCGAGGATCGCGACCAGCTCGCGGTGCCTCACCATCTGCGTCAGCGTGAAGCCCATCGCGCCCACGAGCACGAAGCCCAGGAGGAAGTCATAGAGAAGGAAGAGGCGCGGCCACCAGAGATCGACGAGGACGAGGATCGAGCCCGCCGCGCGGAGGAACCATGGCGAGTTCTCGTAGGCTCGATCCGCGATGCGGAAGTACTCATCGAAGTTGAAGGCGTAGTCGACGGCGGTGACCACGCCCGCGAGAATGAGGAAGAGGACCGCGGCGTTGGCGGCAAACTGGAAGGCGATGGAGCGATCAAGGATCTTCATTGAGTGAGCGAACGTCAGCGCGATGAGTGCGGGTGGAGGAGTGCGAGGTCAGAGCGAGCGGAAGAGAATCTCCAGAGAAGCCAGCACACACCGTAGGAAAGCACAACGGCGACGTAGACGTCGGTTGTCCAATGAGCGCCCGCGCGGATTCGCGTCCAGCCGCAGCCGGTCGCGAGCAGCAGCAGCGGCCAGCGCAGGTGCGGGAGGAGCCACCCGAGCATGATGCAGCCGCCGAAGGCAACACTTGCGTGCGATGAGGCCAGGCCGAGGCCAACGCCGTCGCGCCCCATGCCGAAGTAATCGAAGGTGTAGATGCCCTGCGGGCCGGGGCGCTCGCGGCGTGCAACTTCTTTAAGTAGTTCGGCCGCGAGGCCGCCCAACGCGGCGCCGAGGAAGATGAGGGCGGCGCGGAGGAATGGTGCTGCGGCGGCGCGGGCGCGGTCGTGCAGGAGGAAGCAGAGCGCGACGACGATCCAAGTCGGGAGATAGCCGACGGCGCGAAGCGCCTGCCACCAGTCGCGCGTCTTGAGACGCTCGATGTCAGAGGCGGTCGCGGCGAGCCAGATGGGGCGATCAAGAAGCGTGAAGGCAAAGAGGCCGAAGGCGAGGGCGAGGAAGATGAGGAGCGTGCGCGGGCGAGCCCGCCCGCGCTCGCCGGGCGTGGAGTACGCGTTGACGCCGCGGGCAGCGGGGCCGAGTAGGAGATGTGGAGTAGGGGCCATGGCGAAAAGCGAAAAATGGAGAGCGAAGAGCGGAGAGCGAAAATTAGGATCAGAGTAAAGCGAAAGAGGAAGTGCAGCTGGGGCGGGAAGGGGTTTGGGAAGCGGGGCTTCGTAAGCTCAAAGAGGGTAAACGATCTGCGATTGGGTCGCGGGCGGCGCCATTGGGGTTGGATCCGGTGCCGGTCGTGGCGCAACGCTGTTTATCGCAGGAGCGGCGGCGGCGGCACCGAGTCCTTTGTGATGCCGCCGGGTGGGAAGCCCTTGAAGCCGTAGGCGAGGAAGGCGGGTCGGTCGCGTTTGCCGTCGCCGTCGAGGCGGCCAACGGGGACGACTCGTTCGAAGGATTGCTCCCAGACTTCCTGCCAGGCGCCGATGACGAGTGCGTTGCGGCCGAGGAGGTCGGTTCGGTCCTTGGGGGTGGTGTCGGGCCAGTAGTCGTACTGCGTCACGCGGCCGCCGAGCATGAGGGAGCTGGAGCAGACGATGGTGGGGCGCGAGGGCATGTAGAAGGCGAGTTGCGAGGCGCGGCCGTAGTGCATCGCCATGACGAAGGGTGGTCCCGCGCTGTTGGTGCTTTCGGTTGCGAGCTGGTCGAGAAGTTGCTGCGCGTGCTGGCCCATTTGGTCGGCGCCGGTGAAGCGGTGGATGGGGATGATGCGTTGCGCGTTGGGGAGGACGCTGCTGGGCACGAGCGCGAGCGCGGAGGCGAGAAGATCAAGCCTTGGCGTGAGGAGTGCGACGAGCGCGCCCACGATCACTGCCCATGTCCAGACGACCTGCGTGAAGGTCTCGGGGCGGCGGACGAAGAGGCCCGCGCGCGGGCGTGGCTCTGGGAGCTTGCGCCAGGCTTCGAGCTTTTCGCGCCAGGCGGGCCAGCCGCGGACGATGGCGTGGCCGATGAGGGGGAACATCGTGATCCACGCGGCGAGGGGCCAGTTGCCCTCGGGCTCGGCGATGAACGAGACGGCGATGTAGAAGAGGAGGACGGGTGCCCCGATGCAGAGGCAGTAGCGCACGCCCTGATCCCATGTTGCGGCGTCGGGTGAGGCCGTGCGCTCGCGCCGTGCGGCGAGGGCGGCGGGGATGATGAGGAGGATCGCGGGGCCGATCATGGCGATTTGCGTGCCGATGAGGCTGAGCGTCCAGAGGATGGAATAGCCGGGCTTGGGATCGGCGGCCGTGCCGGAATTGATGGGCATGTCGCCACCGGCGAGGCCCAGGTGCCCCATGAGGTGGCGGATGGTGGGCCAGCCCTCGCGCGCGTTCCAGAGGAGGACGGGCGCGATGGCGAAGAGGAGTGCGAGTGCGCCCGCGAAGAGCCAAGGCCAGGTGGAGCGAGTGAGGGTGTGGACAAGTGATGGGAGGCTGTCGCGGCGTGAATCTGTGTCGGAGGTTGGCGCGACCTGCGCACGATGGTGCGAGTGCGCGAGAAGCGCGAACAGGGCCAGGCCGGGGATCATGAGCAGGATCGTGTACTTGTAGAGAAAGCCGATGCCGATGGCAAGCCCGAGCGCGATCCACGCGGGTCGGAAGCGCCGGTGGATCGAGAGCCAGCCGAAGAGGGCGGCGAGTGCCCAGCATGCGGCGTATGGGCCGTCGATCGTGAGCATGAGGCCCAGGGTCTGGAAGACCGGTGCGAGGAGGAGTGCGGCTGCGGCGAAGAAGGCCACGCGCCCGTCACGCGCGCTGCGCGTGTCGCTGGTCATCAGCCGCGCCAGCGCGGCGACAGCGAGGCAGAGGATCGCGCTTGCGATGGGAGAGGCGAGGCGCACGCCAAACTCGGTGTTGCCTGCGATGGACGTGCCGCTGGCGATGGTCCAGGCGATTCCGGGGCCCTTAGTGTAATAGGAGAGATCAAGGCGGCGGCTCCACTCCCAATAGTGGGCCTCGTCCTCGATGAGGGTGTAGGGGCAAAGAAAGGCGAGATAGGTGAGACGCGCGAGCGTGACGGCGAGGACGAGCGCGAGCGTCGCGGCCCAGGGGCGGGCCCAGGAGAAGGCGGAGTTGGAGGGAGGGGGGGACATGGGTGGGGAAGCGATGAAGCGAAGTAGCGTGGTTACTGCTGCGCCGGGGCCTAGTGCACCGCTAGTTTGCGGTAGACGATGAGGGTGTAGATCGCCATCGCCGCGACGCCGGACCACATGAGGATGAGGCCGCTGTGGCCCGTCTGGACGACCATCTGTTGGCCGCCAGAGATGGTGACGACGCAGATGAGCGCGGGTGCGAAGGTCCAGAGATAGACGGTAAGAGGCTGGCGGCGGCTCATGCCCAGCGCGGTAACGGCGCCGGTCAGGACCATAACGAAGCATGAGGCGGCCATGGCCCAGCGCTCGTGCTGCTTGCTGAGGACATCA
>JBBQGR010000074.1:0-8918 GCA_038323185.1 Phycisphaerales bacterium
CACGGCGCTTCAAGACCGAATGACCTCCTTCGCCAGTGCCGCCCGTATCGAATGCGCCGAGCGGGCCGCCACGCCATTCAGACGTCATAGCCCGCACACACGTCGCGTCATCGCCTCCACAATCAGCACTCGCGTGCCACTCGCCTCAGCCCGCGCCGTTGCACGCCCGATAGGACCGCCGCACGACTCAGAACCTTCGCTCGCACACGGACGGCGGCAAGGGGAAGAGCAAGTGTTTGTTCGGGGTACTCTCATGGGTCGCATCAACTCAAATATTCAGTCGCTCATCGCCCAGCGAGTCTTGGGCGTCAACAACGCCTCACTCTCCACAGCGCTCGAGCGACTCAGCACCGGCTATCGCATCAACCGCGGCAAGGACGATCCCTCCGGTCTCATCGCGTCTGAAAACCTCCGAACCGAGCAGCGTGGACTCAACCAGGCCGTGACCAACGCCGAGCGCGCCGATCAGGTTGTCAGCATCGCCGAGAGTGGCCTCCAGGAAGTGTCAACACTCCTCACCGAACTCCAGAGCCTCGTCGTCGGCGCCGCCAACGCCGCAGGCCTCTCGAAAGAGGAACGCGCCGCCGGCCAGCTCTCCGTCGACTCCATCCTCCAGACCATCGACCGCATCTCCTCCAGCACCAACTTCCAGGGCACAAAGCTCCTCGCAGGAGGATTCGATTTCAAAACCTCCGCAGTTGCGGCGGGAGTCTCCCAGTTCCGCATCGGCAGCGCCCGATTCGCGGGCGACAGCCTCGATGTTGACGCGCTCGTCACCACTTCTGCGCAGCAGGGCGGCGTCTTCCTCTCCACTGGCGGCAGCCTCGACCTTAACTTCGGCAGCAGCCTCGTGATCGAAGTCGCAGGATCTCGCGGCCTGCGTGAGCTCTCCTTCGCCTCCGGCACATCGCTCGCCTCCATTCGCGACGCCATCAACTCCTACAAGGGTGTCACCGGCGTTTCGGCCAAGGTCTCTGGTACCGGCCTTGCCTTCTTCAGCACCGAGTACGGAGCCGATGAGTTTGTCGGCGTCAAGGTCATGGACGATGCGGGCATCAACGAGACCAGCAACGGTGACGCCGGCTCGCCAGTCCGCGGCATCTACCGGCTTCAATCCAACAACTTCAACGCCGCCTCGACCACGCCCGCAGACCGCTCCACCTTTGCCGACGCTTCCGCGTCGCTCCTCGGGGTGCGCGACTCGGGCCAGGACATCGAGGCCACCATCAACGGCGTGCGCGCCACCACCTCGGGCCGAACGATGCGAATCAACTCCGACTTCCTCGAGGGTGACTTCACCCTGACCGCCGCGGCCTCGCAGACGCTGGGGCGCGTCGGCGGCTCCAATCCGACACTCACGGTGACCGGCGGCGGTGCCAAGTTCCAGCTCGCAAGCCGCGTCGACATCCAGGGCCAGGCCGTCGTCGGCATCCAGGAAGTTTCATCGCGACAGCTCGGCTCTGCCGAGGCCGGATTTGTGAGCCAGCTCGCCGCCGGAAGGTCGGCCAATCTCGTCGATGGCGACCTCGACAGCGCCCAGGAGATCGTCGCCCAAGCCCTGAAGGAAGTCGCTCTCGCTCGCGGACGCTTGGGAAGCTTCCAGCGCAACGTGCTTGGCACCACAATCCGCTCAACCGGTATCGCAATCGAAAACACCGCTGCCGCAGCGTCCATCATCCGGGACTCTGACTTCGCCAAGCAGACCGCCGAGCTCACACGCTCGCAGATCCTTGTCCAGGCATCGACCAACGTCCTCTCACTCGCCAACAACGCACCGCAGTCAGCCCTCTCGCTTCTGGGCTAACCACCACAAGCCCGGAACTCTCCGCGGCCAGTGTCGCGCAGGCCGCCAGCAGACCTCGCTCAGCAGACAGCCCGCAAGAAAAAAAGCACGAGCCGCTGCGGCTCGTGCGTTTGCGATTGGTGTGCTCGTGGAATGAGAGATGGCTCTTGGGCGGCAGCCGCGAGTCTGGAACCTTGCATGCAAGGCGGACCCGATCCGGGGCGAGGCTCAGGCATTCACGAGATACTTGGGGCGAGGCGCGTTCGCGTCGGCGGGCACGACGTGGACCGTGCGGCCCATGAAGACCACCGTTCCATCGGCGACGGAGTAGAGCGTGTCATCGTTCCCGCGCTGGACGTTAAAGCCCGGGCGGAACGGCGTTCCGCGCTGGCGGACAATGATGCCGCCCGGCTGGGCCGTCTGGCCGCCGTAGAGCTTGACGCCGAGGTACTGGGGATTGCTGTCGCGCCCGTTCTTGGTCGAGCCCTGACCCTTCTTATGTGCCATGACGTTTCCAACCTTTGGGGCAATGGCCCCGCTCGACCAACCTTAAAGTACGCCTGTCCAGACGATCGTTTATCCACAAAATCCGCGATCACGCCGCAGACATGGGTCAAGATGCTAGGCCCGTGGCCCAACGCCGTCCACCCATCCACCATCGGTCGCTCGCGACGGGCCCATCACGCCAAATCGCACCGTCCGAAAACGCTGGGACGTGCCGCCAGCGTGAGCCCGGGCCGCGTTTCGCTCACTGCGGAACGAGTCACTGCGAAAACCAGTCACCGCAAAACCCAGAGCGACTCGACGCGGGGCAGTTCCTTTCCAGCCATGTTCCGCAGCTCGCCCGGCGCCTCGTAGCGCATCATCAGCGACTTGCGGAGCAGCACGCGTTCGAGCTTCCCCTCGGCATTCCTGACCTCGATGCCGCGCGTCTCGCCCGAGAAGCCCGCAGCGAAGATCATGATCTCGCCGACGCGCGTGTCATTGACCGGCCAGATCACAACGCCTTCCTTCGCGTTGGCCTCGCCCTGGAGGAGCGTGCCGACGATGCTGATCTGGTCTTGGATGAACGGGCTCTCAAGCCGCCCAAGAAGCTCGCGCGTCACCTCGGCAGAGACATCACGCCCCGAGCGGCGAGCCTCGCCCACCCTCGTCACAAGGTCAAATGACGGTGCAAAGAGCAGGTCCTGGTCGCTCGTATTCGTGACCTTGTACGTCATGAAATAGTACGACTGGGGTCCCGCGGCCGTCTCGACCGTCGCGATCCGCAGCGGCCCGGGCTCGAACGCCAACTGCCACCGACGCGGAATCGGATCCGGCTCGGGTGCCATGGCGGGTGCCATTCCAGCCATCACGCCAACCGAGACAGCGCCCATCGGCACCAACATCAAAAGACCAATCCCACCAAGCACGGCGGGGCAGCAGCAGCGGGACGTGATCGCCTTGAGCATGGGTCATCCTTACCGCGGGCGCATCACCCCCGCCCCGATCGGGATGCAGGGGAACCAGCGCCGCACTCTCAGTGTACGAGATCCGGCCAGCCGGTCAAACCCGCTCGCTTGCGGGTATACGGTTGCTTGTGCCTCTCTCCAAGGGCAATCCGAGCCGATCAACGCAGGCTTCGCCCAAGGTCGGCTTCGTGGCGGCGCCGCCAGTCCGAGTCACGCAAGAGCTCTCCCACGCCGCCGCACGACGCATCGTTTCGCAGGCCGGCGGCGATCTCGACGCCGCAGCACGTCGCCTCCTCGCCTCCGCACCGCAGCACGGGATCGACTTCTCGCTGGCATTTGCCACCGTCGAGCCGGCGGCCCTCGACGCACCCGTCCTCACATCCCACCACGGACCACTCGATGGACCACGCAAAGGCGGCCAAAGGCTCACCCCAAAGCAGCTCCGCTACGCCCAGGTTCGTCAGGCCTGCCTCCCGGTGCTGGGTGCTGGCGGAACCGCGATGCTGTTCTTGAGCGAGCCCTCCGCCTCGGAGAGCAATCCCGAACTCGCGGCGGCGGAGCGGGCCGCATGCCTCGTCGCCTGCTGCGAGCACCTCTCGACACTGCCCAACCGCCGCGTCAAGATCGCCCAGGCCCTCCCAGAACTCGACGAACACTGGTTCGACGAGGCCCTGAGGCTCGCGGGCTTCATCTCCGTTGGAACGCTCAGCTACATGCGCCAAGAGCCCCTGGTCCTGATGCGCGGCAAGCGCCCAGCCGCGCCAGAACTTCCCGCGGGCGTCGCGGTCCGCTGGCTCTCGGATCCGTCGCAGTCGCAAGGAGATGCGGATCTTCTCGCCGCACTCGACGCCTCGTACGAGAAGACGCTCGACTGCCCCGAACTCTGCGGCCTGCGCGACACCGCCGACATTCTCGCTTCGCACAAAAGCACCGGCACGCTCGATCCCTCGCTCTGGATGCTCGTGACGCTGGAGGGCGTGCCCGCGGGCTGCGTGCTGCTCTCACGCTGCCCCGAGCAGCGTGCCATCGAACTCGTGTATCTCGGTCTAGGACAAGCGCTTCGGGGCAAGGGCCTGAGCAAGCTTTTGCTCACCCACGCCATCGCCAAGGCCCGCGCCCAGACGCCCGGCTGGTCCGTCACATGCGCCGTCGACGAGCGCAACGTTCCGGCCCTGCGGCTCTACACGGGGATGGGCTTTTCTGTCTTCGGCAGACGCCGCGCGCTGGTCCGCCCGGTCTGAGCAACACCGAGCGTGCGCGTCAAGCGCAGGTACCACCAATCGCGGAGAATTCCGCCAAGCCGGTCGCATCCGAGCACTTGCGCCGATTCACACGGCTTTTGCACAATCTATGCGCGGCGTTCGGGAAGTTTGGTGTAGAAGTTTTCTGTTGCGCGCAAGTCATTGTGCACAATCGGCCAGCACGATTGCGTGTCGATTCCAAGGCCCCTCGCGTTGCTGCGCCGTCAACGAGACTCTATCTTGTGCCCATCGGCGGGCAGTGAGCGGCAACGCGCATCAAACGCCAGCAAATCTGTTGTTCATGTGGTCACGGATCGACCCACGGAGACGCCGAGCATTCAGGCTCGCGCGAGCGGTGTCTTTCTCTCCGGTTGTGAAGGACTCGAACTGAAAATCTGAATCGGGCCGAGAGGGCTCGTGCCGTGGCCACGCCCGTGCGTTCAAACGCCCGAGTTGGACGCCGCTCGGACGTGCATTCACGATCACGATGATCGCGATGCGCCCTCTCGCCCTCACGCCGCTGGGCTTTCTCGTTTAGGGGCACCTGATGAACATGATGAGCATCGCGGACATGGCGGACATGGCGGACATGGCGGACATGGCGGACATGGCGAATATGGCGGACACGGCTGACACAATGGACAAAGTGGACAAGATGGACAAAGTGGACACGATGAGCATCGACTCGACAAGCAGCGTCATGAGCAGCACGAACAGCGCCGCGAACTCCAGCAGCGCTCGAGCCAGCACAAGCAGCAAGTCGAACTCCGCTCAGAGCAGCACGCTGGCCAGCGCACTCGCCAGCGCACCCAGCCCTCGCGTCCGCGCCACTCCGCTGCTCGCACCCATCGTCGCCACGCCCGTGCGCCCCGCGCCAATGAGCGACCTCGCCGCTCAAGAGGCCGGCGCTCGTGTCCTCGCGATGATCGTCGAGGAAGTCGGCCGCCCGCTCGTTGATCGCTACTTCGGGGCGCAGGCCTCGCTGCGGCTCACGCACCACTTCCTCGAGATCTCAGTCCCCTCGAGCTTCATGAGCGACATGCTCGAGCGCCGCTTCGGGCACCTTCTTCGCGCCTTTGCGGCGCAAGTCCTCGCGGATCTCTCCCCTACCGCCGCCGCGCCGCGCACCTCACCGTCAGACCCCAAGTCGCGCATCGAGATTCGCTTCCGCGTGGATCGGATCAACCTCGACCGCTCTGGCACCGACCGCGCCAGCCCCGATCGCGCCGCACCGAGCTCCGCCGCCGCGCCAGCACCTCGCAGCACTAGCGCCGCCACCAGCGCTGCCACGAGCGCCGCCACCAGCACCCAGCCCTCGCCCCAAGCCCCGTGGCGCGCCGCCCCGCGCCCCACGCTCCAGCACCGCCTCGATGACTTTGTCGTCGGCCTCTCCAACCGCCTGGCCTACGCCGGCGCGACGCGCATGGCCGATGAGGACGGCCCGTGCGCACCCCTCTTCGTGCACGGACCCTCGGGCGTTGGCAAGACGCACCTTCTCCAGGGGCTCGCGGCACGCTTCACCGAACGCCGCCCGGGCGCTCTGGTCCGCTACACCAGCGCCGAGGCCTTCACCAACGAGTTCATCACCGCCGTCCGCGCGGGAAAGATCGACGCCTTCCGTAAGATCTATCGCAAGGTCGATCTCCTCTGCATCGACGACGTCCACTTCTTCTCGAACAAGGACGCGACGCAGAGCGAGCTCCTCTTCACGCTCGACGCCGTCGGCCTCGAGGGCTCTCGCCTCGCGCTCGCAAGCGACGAGCACCCGCGCGAGATCCTCAAGCTCTCCGAGCGGCTCCTCTCGCGATTCCTCGCCGGTGCCGTCGTCCGCGTCGACACGCCCGACCCGGCCCTGCGCGAAAAGCTTGTGCGCCTGCTCGCCCAGCGCCGCGGCGTCGCGATCGATGAGCCCGCGATGGCCCTGCTCGTTGAGCGCAGCGCCCGCGGCCCAAGCACGCCCGGAGTGCCCGGCGCCGCTGGCGGCTCCGTCCGAGAGATCGAGGGCCTTGTCAACCAGATCGACGCGATGCGCCGCGTGTTGCCCGAGCTCCTCGCGGATGATGGCCGCGCCGGCCTCACGCTGGTCCGCAAAGCGCTCGGCCTCGACGGCCCGACACCCGGCAGCGCGCCGCTGCGAAACAACGCGCGACTCAAGAAGCCAATCAGCGTCGAGCTCGTCATCTCCGAAGTCTGCCGCCACCTCTGCGTCGATCTGCACGCCTTCATGGGCAAGGGCCGCCACAAGCGCGTCGTCCTCGCACGCTCGATGGTCGCGTCCCTCTCACGCCGCCTCACCACGATGAGCTTCCCCGAGATCGCCCGCATCATGGGCCGCACCAACCACTCAACCGTCATCACCGCCCAGAAACGCATCGACACACAGATGGCCACCGAGAGCGGCGGCCTCCTGGAGCAAGGCCTCGTCCCCGGCTGGAACGGCTCGGCCAAGGACCTGGCCCAGCACCTCTCCGACCAAATCCAGAAAGCCGCGGCAGGAAACTAACATCCGTCCGAGTCCGAGGGCGCAAGCCCCGGGGCCTTCATCTTCATTGCCCTACCGAGCCGTCGGCGCAAGCCGATGCTGGCTCTCGCCACCGACAGAACCTTCAGGAAGCACCGAGTTCAAGCAACACCGGCTCGGAATGAAAGCCGCCCGCTTTCGCGGGCGGTTCTGCCAAACTCCGTTTACGTCCTTATTTCCTGACTCTTCCTCGCCGCTGAGGCGTTCGACCGCACGAACGACATCGGCGAAGTCCTCGATGCCGTCGCCGGTGAAGTCCGTTGGCTGAGTGGAGAATGCGGGCAGATCGTTCCACGTCATGAGGTCCGAGCCGCCTTCGATGATGCAGATGGGGAAGAACTCGTACGGGTACCCGATCACTGCGGGCGGGTTGGTGGGAGTGAAGGTGCGGTCGAAGCGAAGCAGCGGCCCATACACCGGGTCCACCGCGACGGTGAACCGGTAATTGTAGTTGCGATTGATGCGGTACTGCGAGTCAACAGGCGCAACCCACACTTCGCGCGAGGCCGCAAGCGTGGCGGTCGTGCTCTGGCCGGGGACATAGACGTGGAATTGGCTCGTGACATCCTCCCACACCGGGGCCGGGCATGGATTCGGCGGCGGCAAGGGGCAGAAGACGACGTTGGCCTGGCGCTCGATCTTGAGGGGCCGGACCGCCGCGCGGTCAAAGTCGCGGCCAAAGACGCCCGCATCCTTGAAGTCAAACACAGGCCCGTAGTGGCGAAGCACAAACGTCTCACGCGTGCCGCCGTTGAAGCCGCCCGCGGTCGGCCAAGTGCGTTGCGGGAACGAGAATCCGCACGGAGCCTGACCTTGGAGCGGAAGGCAGTCGGAAGCGTGACGAGAGAAGGGAACGAGGCCGACCGCGCCGCCGCCGAGGGTGGCAGAAAGGCTGGAGTAGTTGGGTCCGATGCCTCCTGTCGATGCACGCGATGAGTTGGTGCTGATGACGAAAGGTGTGCCCGGCTGATTCCAGTTGTTGGGAAGCCCGGTGCCGATAAGCACATCGCCGCGCCAGTGGGTCAGCGGCTTCTGCACTGCCACATCGTTCGACGCGTGAAGAATGATCTGGCCTTGCAGCAGTACGGGCTTGCGGATTAGGATCCGGCCATATGCCGAGATTCCACTCGTCGGAAGCATTGGATCCGGCGCGTCTTCAACAGAAATCCACCTGCCACGGGGTGAGGGCTCGTCTTGTGTGAACTGATACGGCTCGATGCTACCGGTCTCACCGCCCGCACGTTCGGCGTAGCAGAGCCCAATGTGTTCCTTGGCCTGCACCAAGTCTCCAAGACGCTCACCGATCCTGAGCGTTTCTGTCGCGCCCAGATCGGGCATGTGAATCTCGCCAAAGACATCGCCATCGATGTCCAACACCGCTGCGTCCTTCACCCAGAGCTCGGCCTTTGGACCCATGCAGCCGATCTTGACCTCGTGGATGTATGACCAGTCGTCCTCAATGTCATTGGTCACGGTGGAGGTCGTCGAGTTGAGCTTGCCGGACCACACTGCCCCGGAGTCGAACTTGTCGATCGTGAGATTCACGATCTCGGGCGACTCAACGCGCGGCCGCGCATACTTCTGTTCACTCCTTGCTGAGAGCGTGCCGGAGATCGACGCGAGGCGCACAGTTCCGATCCGCTTGTCCGCCCGGATCACACTGTCAGGGATGAATCCGTTCTCGTTCCCGATGGACGTGTACCACTTGTCGCGATTGATCACTCCACCAACACCAATTCCCTCGAACGGTGGCGGCAGAAAGTCCCCGTTATGAGCACAGAACCCGCGACCATGCGGTCGCGGCGCGTTCGTCAGGGTCGACGCGTAGCCAACCTCGATGGACTCGATCGTTCCATCCAGTGGGTCCGTGCTTCCCTCGCGGCCGACCGCGACAACCGGTCCCTTGAGCATCTGCCCGATGC
>JBBQGR010000075.1:0-8896 GCA_038323185.1 Phycisphaerales bacterium
GAGCTGCAGCAGCGCGCGCCCGGAACGTACAACCACTCGCTCAATGTCGCCGCGATCGCCGAGGCCGCGGCAGATTCGGTTGGGGCCGATCCGCTGCTGGCGTATGTCGGCGCTCTCTATCACGACATCGGGAAGATGAACAAGCCCGAGTACTTTGTCGAGAATCAGGTCGCGGGGATCAACAAGCACGACAAGCTCAGCCCGGCCATGAGCCTGCTCATCATCGTCGGCCATGTCAAGGACGGCATGGAGCTCGCGCGCGAGTTCAGCGTTCCCACCAACATCCAGCACTTCATCGAGGCGCATCACGGCACGACGCTGGTTGAGTTCTTCTACCACCGTGCACGCCAACGCGCCCTTGAGAGCGTCATTCGCGGTAAGGACGGCGAGCTCGATCCCGAGGCGACCCGCGACACGTATGTCCCCGACGAGTTCGAGTATCGCTACCCGGGTCCCAGACCCAGGACCAAGGAAGTCGCGATCCTCATGATCGCCGATGCCGTCGAGAGCGCGACGCGCGCGATGGGCGACCCGAGCCCGAGCAAGATCGAGGCGCTGGTTCGTGCCATCGCCAACAAACGCCTGATGGACGGCCAGTTCGACGATTGCGAGCTCACGCTGCGCGAGCTCAGCGCCATCTGCGAGAGCGTGGTTCGCACGCTGACGAGCATGTACCACGGGCGCATCGCGTATCCCGGGGGCGGCGCCTCGACGCGTGGCACGCCGTCGCGCCCGGATACCACGGCCCTCCCGGGCACCCCGGTTCCCAGCCCCACCACCCCCACCACCCCCACCGCCGCCGCGGTCGCGACCACGCGTATCGGGCCGGGATCAAGTCCCGCTCGGTAGGGCGTGCGACGATCTCGCCGGGCCGGTATCGTTGCGGCGATGAACCCACACCTTTGCAGACACGCGGCCCTCGCCGCGACGCTCTTGGTCTCACCGACCGCTCTTCTTGCGCAGCAGAGCACGCTTCCGGGTGCTCCGCCATCCGCCCGCGCGGGCGCGCCCGAGATGCCCGCACGGACGCTCGCGGCTCGCAGCCCCGCGCTCATCGCCATCCTCGATGAGCACGTGGATTGGTCGATGCGTGAGGATCCAGTCGGCGCGAGCACTCGCGGCGACCTGCGCTTCAACGACCAGTTGCGCGATGAGAGCCCTGCCGCGGGGGAGCGTCGGCTTGCGGAGATCAAGGACCGCCTCGCGCGGCTGCGTGCGCTTGATCGAAGCGCCTTCACGCCGGCGGAGCAGCTCGACGCCGATCTTCTGATCTATGAGCTCTCGCTCGGAGTGGAGCGTGCCGCGCTGCACGAGGAGCAGATGCCGGTTGAGAGCCTGAACGGGCCGCAGATCTGGCTGCCGCAGCTTGGAGAGCGTGTGCCGATGCGCACCGAGCAGCACCGGCTGGATTGGGTCGCTCGACTCGAAGCAGTCCCCGAGCACCTGGCGCAGATTACCGAGCAGATGCGCCTGGGCATGGCGGCCGGGCGCGTGCCGCCGAAGGTGGTGATGGGCCACGCCATTGACGCGGCGGCGTCGCAGGCGGACGCCTCGATGATCGCCGATCCGGCCAAGAGTCCTTTCTTCGCGCCGCTGCGCGGACTCGCGGAGAACGATCTCATCGCGGTGCGCGCGCGGCGCGCCATCGCCGAGGGGATCGTGCCCGCGTTCCAGAAGTTTCATGCGTTCCTGCGTGATGAGTACACGCCAGCGTGCCGCGAGACGATCGGGTATGCGAAGGGGGTTGATGGGCCTCGCGCCTATGACCTCGCGCTGCGCTCGCATACCACGCTGGACCTCTCGGCGCCCGAGATCCACGCGATCGGCGTGCGTGAGGTGGCGCGGCTGCGGGCCGAGATGATCGCGCTCATTCCCGAGACTGAGTTTCCGCAGCGTGCTTCGCTCGCGGGCGATGCGCTCCTCGCGGCGTTCCTGGCGTGGTGCCGCAGCGAGCCTTCGTTTTACTACACCCAGCCCGAGGCGAAGATCCGCGACTATCGCGCGATGTGCAAGATGATCGATGCGGAACTGCCGCGCCTCTTCGCGACGCTGCCGCGGAATCCGTATGGCGTGCGAGAGATCCCGCGATTCGCCGCGATCTCCAGCCCCACGGCGTACTACTACCCCGGCTCGCTCAAGGGCGGCGTCGCGGGCTACTTCATGGTGAACACGTACTGGCTCGACCAGCGCCCGAAGTACAGCATGCTCGCCTTGGCGATCCATGAGGCCGTGCCCGGCCACCACCTGCAGGTCGCGCTCGCGAGCGAGCTCGAGGGGCAGCACGAGTTTCGCGCGCTCTCCTCGTACACGGCGTACGTCGAGGGATGGGCGCTCTACAGCGAGCAGCTGGGGCTGGAGATGGGCGCATCGCCGAGCAGCGCGGGCGGCCGCGGCCTGTACGCGCAGCCGATGGATGAGTTCGGGCGGCTGTCGTTTGAGATGTGGCGCGCGTGCCGCCTGGTTGTTGATACCGGGATGCACGCGATGGACTGGGAGCGACAGCGCGCCATCGACTTCATGCTCGCCAACACCGCGCTCGCGCAGGTCGATGTCGAGCGCGAGATTGATCGCTACATCAGCATGCCCGGCCAGGCCTGCGCGTACACGATCGGCCAGCTCAAGATCCTGGAGCTGCGCGCGCGAGCCGAGAAGGCCCTGGGCGACCGCTTCGACGTGCGGCGTTTCCATGACGCGATCCTGCTCACGGGCGCGGTGCCCCTGCCGGTGCTGGAGGCGCATGTGGATCGGTGGATTGCGGGGGAGAGAGGGTGAGTGAGGTGGGAGCATGCAGGAGCGACATCGCAACTTGCCCGGCTTGATTGATTCGAACGCTGGCTTGCGGCCAGCGCGCCTTGCCTCTGTCGCGAAAACATTCCTCTGCCCCTGCCGGGGCGGCGTGTACGTGCGTCACACTTTCCACGGGTTCCGCTGCGCTTCACCCGCGGCTACATCCCGCGACTCCTTCAGGGCCGGGATGCTCTGCGGCTTCTGCGAGACACCCGACGACTGATCGAGGATGTCACGCATTGAAAGCCGTAGCAGTGGCTCGCGCTCCTGCGGCAAGGTGCCGCGACGACATCGCAGCGACATCGCCTTGCCCCGGCTCACGGTTCGTCAAGCTGGCGAGTCCATCGGCTTGCGCCAATGGCTCTGAAGGACCGCCCTGAAGAACGGCGTACGGCGTCCGAACCTGTGCTTGGCTCGTGCCGTACGATCCGCACATGACCGATCGTTACGAACGCAGAATCCTTGATCACGTCCGACACAGCACCTACACCCCGCGACGCATTGCGGAACTGGCCGATGACCTTGGTGTCCCTGGCGAGGACCGCGAGCTCTTCGCGGGCATCGTCAAATCCCTCGTTGATGCCGGAAAGCTCGAGATGGGCCAGGGAGGTGGCGGCGGGCTCGTAAGCCTGCTGAGCCTCGCGACCCTCGCCGCGCGCGGCGATGGAACCGTCACCGGCACCTTCCGCAAGAACCTTCGCGGCTTTGGCTTCGTCAACACGAAGGAACCCGTCAAGGAGGGCAACGTCTTCATCCCCGCCGATGCCACGGGCGACGCGCTCTCGGGCGATGTCGTGCGCATCACCTTCGCGCGCGATCGGCGCAGCCCTGGTGGCGACGGCTATGCCGGCACCATCGTCGAGGTTGTCCAGCGCAAGAAGAGCAGCTACACCGGCACCATCCAGAAGCGCGGCGGGCAGTGGGTCGCGGTGCCCGATGGCAAGCAGATCACGCAGCCCATCATCGTGCGCGATGCCGAGTCCAAGAACGCGAAGGAGGGCGACAAGGTCGTCCTTGAGCTCACGCTCTGGCCCGAGGGGGACTATCTCGGCGAGGGTGTGATCGTGCGCGTGCTGGGCGAGGCGGGGCGGCCCGATGTCGAGACCCAGGCCGTCATCGCCGCGTACAACCTGCCGGGCGAGTTTCCCGAGTCGTGCGTTGATCAGGCCCGCGAGGCCGCGACGATGTTCGAGGAGGAGATCGCACGCTATGTCTCTCAAGGCGCCAAGGCGCTCGACGGGCGCGACGACCTCACCGAAGAGTTTATCATCACGATTGATCCGCCCGACGCCAAGGACTACGACGACGCGATCCATATCAAGCGTCTGACGAACACCGACGGCGGCGGCTGGGAAGTGGGCGTGCACATCGCGGACGTGGCCCACTACATCGGCCGCGGGACCGCGCTCGATGTCGAGGCGATGGACCGCGCCAACTCGTGCTATCTGCCCCGCCATGTGATCCCCATGCTCCCGGAGGTGCTCTCCAACGGCATCTGCTCGCTGCAAGAGGGCGTGCACCGCTATTGCAAGACGGCGTACATGATCTACGACTCGCACGGCAACATCCGTGGCGAGCGCGTCTCGCAGACGCTGATCAAGTCCGCCAAGCGCCTCTCGTATCTCGAGGCGCAGGCGCTGATCGATGGCGACATCGATGAGGCGCGCAAGCACGCCAAGACGCCGCCGAAGTACACCGACCAGCTCATCGACACGCTGCAGGAAATGAACAAGTGCGCCAAGGCCATCCAGGGCCGGCGCAACCGTGCGGGGATGATCGTGCTCGACCTGCCCGATGTCGTGCTGATCTATGACGAGCACGGGCACGTCGTCGATGCCGAGCGCGAGGACGACGCCTTCACGCACAAGCTCATCGAGATGTTCATGGTGGAGGCCAACGAGGTGCTCGCGCGGCTCTTCGAGGGGCTGAAGGTGCCGCTGCTGCGCCGCATCCATCCCGATCCGGTCCCCGGCGATGTCGACAAGATGCGCCAGACCGCGATGGTTGCGGGCTTCAAGATCCCCAAGAACCCCACGCGCGAGGAGCTCCAGAATCTCCTCAACGCCACCCGCGGCACGCCGCAGGCCCGTGCGGTACACCTTGCGGTGCTTCGCACGCTGAGCAAGGCCGAGTACAGCCCCGCGCTGATCGGCCACTTTGCCCTCGCGAGCGAGGCCTACGCGCACTTTACAAGCCCCATCCGGCGATACGCCGACCTCACGGTCCATCGCGCACTCGCCGAGTACCTCCGCCGCACCGAGAACGGAGCGAAGCGCCCACGCAACGATGCCGAGAAGCACCGCCTGGGCGAGGACCTGCTCCGCACGAACGCGTGCCCGAGCGAGGACGAGCTCACGGACATTGGCCGCAACGCGACGATGCGCGAGGTCAACGCCGAGCAGGCCGAGAAGGAACTGCGCAGCTTCCTCGTGCTGCAGCTCCTCGAAAAGCGGGTCGGTGAGGTCTTCAAGGGCGTCGTGACCGGCATCTCGCCGCGCGGCATCCATGTCCAGCTCGACAAGTTCCTCTCCGACGGCTTCGTAAAGAGCGAAGATCTCCCTGGAGATGTTACTAGGGAAAATCTCACACCAATCTGGCGCGTCGATACCAAGAGCGGCGCGCTCGTCGACATCAGAAGTGGACGCAGCTTCAACTTTGGTGACTTGATCAGCGTCAAGATCGCCAACGTTGACCTCGCCAAGCGGCAGCTTGACCTTGTCGTCGATGACGCCGAGCGAAGGGCTGGCGGCAAGATGAAGGCGATCGCGCCCAAACCAGGCGGCCTCGGCGGCGGCTTTGTCGGCAAGGGCGCCGGGTTTGGAGACGGTGGTGGAAAATCCTCTCGCACTGGTGCGCAGAAGCGGAGCCTTCGCAGCAAGGGCCGCGACGAGCGGAAGAAGGAACACCGTCGCGACTCGTGAGTTTGGGCGTGCGTGAGAACGCTCCGCACCTGGCTTGCGAGGCAGCGGGCGGCCGCGGCGAGATGATTCATTAAGATTCCGGCGGTACTGCTCCGCAGCGGCTGGATCGCCGCGCGCCGATGGCCCGTTGACAAATCTCGCATTTGCTGGCACTATGTAGTTCTGGTGGATTGCGCATTCTCGCGACCACGACCGGTGTGACCCTTGATGCTCGAGGGCAATCCAATCCGAGTCCTGCTCGCGGATGATCACGGCATGATCCGCGGCTCCCTTGGTGCCATGATCCACGAGACGCCGGGCATGACGCTGCTGGGCGAGGCAACCAACGCCGATGAGGCGGTCGTCGCGTGCTTCCGCGATCCGCCGGATGTTGTGATTCTTGATGTCGATATGCCCGGCGCGCCATTCGATGCGGCCCGGACGATCATCGCACGCTGCCCCGGCACGAGCCCGCTCTTTCTCTCGGCCCACTCGCACGACCGCTACATCGATGCCGCGCTGAAGTCCGGCGCGCGGGCCTACGTCTGCAAGACCGATGCGCCAGCGACATTGCTCCAGGCCATCCGTCACGCCGCGGCCGGGCGATGGTTCTTCTCCGCCGCCATCCGCGAGCGGATCGTGGTCGAGGAGGATGGCGTGCGCTTGCGCGAGGGCGAGGGCGGCAAGCTCTCAAAGCTGACGACGCGTGAGATCGAGGTCCTGCGGTTTGTCGCTCAGGGCCTTTCGAAGAAGGAAATCGCCGAGAAGCTGCACCTGTCTGTGAAGACTGTCGAGAACCACGCCACAAACCTCATGAACCGGCTGGAGATCCACGACCGCGTCGAGCTGACGCGGATGGCCATCCGCGAGGGCCTTGTCGACGCGTAGCCGCCGATTTCGAGGTGTTTTGGCACGCCAAGTCTGGAAGCCAAGCTCGCCCGACTGACCTTTGAGCCAGTTCCAAGGCCGCTGCCAAGCCCAGCGGTAAAGAAGAAACCCCAATCCAATCGCGAAATGCGCGGAAGGGGGCAGGATGGACGAAACCCTTGTTGTGGGAACAATCAGCACCATCGTCGAGGCTCCCAAAGCCGGCACGCGCGAATTCGCAGCGCTGGTGCTTGCCTTGCGCCCGGACCTTTCGCAGCTGGTGAGCCCGGCCCAGCGCACCGTGCTCGAACTGCTCCTTACCTCGCTCTCGGAGCCCGAGATCGCCACGGTCCTGGGTCGGAGCAAGCACACGATCCATGATCACACGAAATCGATCTATCAGGCCATGAAGGTCAAGAGCCGCGTCGGGCTGGTGCTCCTGTTCGCCCAGCTCCCGGTAACTCCGGGCGGTTGAACGCGGCGGTAGCCAAGCCTTGGATCCTCAGAGTGCCGTGCTCAGATCACGCCCCGATCACGCCCCGATCACGCCCCCTGTCGTCGGAGTGGCCGCGGCCAATCACCCCTCCCAAACCCTCGGCGCACGAATCTCAAGAAGGCGTGGTACGATCTGGGCCAAGTAGAGTCCTTGGCCGACGGGCGGATGCCGTCGACGGGTGGCTCGGGCATGATCGCAGCATGGTCTCCGCATGGTCTCCGCATGGTCTCCGCATGGTCGCAACGTGATCACAACACGATCACACATTGAGGGTTGAGAAGATGCACAGCACAATGGCTCGTACCGGCAGCTTGCTTCGTTTCCTTGGAATCGCTTCGCAGCCTGGTCCGTCCCTCCGCACGCGCGGCTTGGGGGCCGCGTCCGTGGCGCTCGCGGCGGGCACGCTTCTGATGGCCCCGATGGCTGGCGCTCAGGAGCAGATCACCGAGGACGCCGTGATCGCTGGCACGATGGCAATCACCTTCAACACGCACACAAACAAGGACACGACCGGCGACCTTGTCGCTGGCTCGGCGGCGCTGGGGGCCAAGGACGTCTACAAGTTCGATCTCACCGTCGCGAAGACGACAAACTTCGCTGGCGAGATCACCCGCCAGCCCAACCTCTTCACCTCGACGCTCCGCCGCCGCAAGCAGGACGCCGAGCTGGCCTACGCCATCGACCTGGCCGTCATGAACCCGCGCGACCTAAAGCAGCGGCGTGTGGTAGGCAAGTGGGTCGGCCGCATCCCGATCGATCAGGCCTCTGGCGCCTTCGACCTTGCGGGCGGCTCGGCCAAGGACTTCCCCCTCCGCATCGCCGTCGACACCGTCGGCAAAGCACAGGGCTTCGAAGAGCGCTTCGGCGGCCGCCTAGTCGGCAAGGCCGAAAAGAAGGATGGGCTCGCTGGCTACACGTACAAGCGCATCGTTGGCGGTAAGGAAGTCACGCTCGTCGTCAAACGCTCGGACCCAATGCGCTTTGAGAACATCCAGCTCGCGATGGGCCCCGCCACCATCTATTCCCGCTCCATCGTCTCTGGCCGCCTCGATTACGACTATGAGACGGGCAACTGGATCACCGATGGCATCCGCTTCCGCTACTCCCTCGACGGCAAGGAGATCGAGGACATCGTGACCGGCACGATCAAGTGGGTCGAAGACACCGATCGCGCCTCCAATGGCAAGGGCTACTACGACTTCAACCTGCGCTTCAACGAGGAGAAGAACAAGTCCACGACCGGCGAGGGCGCTGCCTTCGAGGGCTCCGCGGGCGAGGACGCCTTCTTCGCCGTCGACAACACCATCCCGTGCCTCACGGGCCGAATCAGCTACACCGACTCCTTCGCCTCCGATGGCGAGACCGTCACGACCAGCCAGATCATCTACGATCTCGACGCCAACAAGCTCACCAAGCAGCAGATCGTCAACTTCTTCAAGCTGTGGATGGTCTGCGTCGGCCCCACGAACGACGAGTAAGAACGCAACTGGCATCAGGCACTGGGCACTAGGGAAGGCCGAAGACTCGGACAACGCACCAACGGTCTGACCTGCGCGGCCTCGCGCAGGTCAGACCTCTTAGTTCTGGCGATCATCACTATGAACAGCATCTCATCGCTCTTGCGTGCGAAGTTCGGTCCCAAGGTCACCAGCGAGGACCGCCGCCACGCGCTCCGCGTAACACTCGCGGCGTCGGCCGGGCTGCTCATCTCCGGGCCCGCCGCGCTCGCGCGCCGCGCCAGCGCCAGCAAGAGCGTCGTGGTGATCGGGGCTGGCCTCGGGGGACTCGCGTGCGCGTACGAGCTGACGAGCGCGGGCTACGACGTCACCGTCATCGACGCGCGCAA
>JBBQGR010000076.1:0-8732 GCA_038323185.1 Phycisphaerales bacterium
GAAGCGACTCATGGGCGGTTCCTTTCGTGGCTGGTGTCTGAGGTTCACTATGAGTTGCCTGGCGAGGTGAGAATCTTGCAGTGATCAATGGAGTTTTTTAAGAGATCTGATGCGAGGCAGAAGCCCGCCGCGGAGCGTCGGGGTACCCAGGGCAGAAACAAGAACGCCGACTCCCGGTTGGAAGTCGGCGTCGGTGGGTAGAGAGAGAGAGAGAGAGAGAGGAAAAAGGGAAAACTGAAAAGTGATGAGCGAGAAGCGAAGAGCGAAGAACGAAGATAACGGGCGAGACTTAGCGGCGGCGGCGGAGCGCGACGAGGCCGCCGAGGCCGAGGAGCGCGGTGGCGCCGGGGGCGGGGATGATGCTCACGCGCCAGTTGTCGATACCGCAGTCGGTGTTGATGTTGCCGTTGGCGGAGTTGCCGCGTGAGAATCCCAGCTGCATGATCGTGCCGGTCGCGGAGAAGTCGGGGTTGCTGGAGATATTGACGATGCCAGCGGGGGTGACCTCGGCGAAGCTCGACGCGGTGAGGCCGGGGGCGGAGTTGGCGGTCCAGGCGGAGAATGGGATGAAGGGCATGACGAGGATGGGAGTCTGCTGGCGGTAGTAGATGCCGTTCTGGAGGATGGCGAGGCCGGTGGCCTGGCCGCCGCCGGGCTGGTTGACGAAGTTGATGGAGTCCTCGCTGTAATTGATGCTGGTGATGGCACCTTGGGAGCTTGGGGTGTAGAACGCGGTGACGTTCATGTGGAAGCCGATGACGGCGCCGTTGCCGGGGTTGCTGACGAGCAGGTTGTTGCGGATGCGACGGTACTCGTTGGGGTTGCCGCCGGTCAGAAACTGCAGACCCGTGGAGGAACTGCCCACGCCGGTGGCATTGGTGATGACGTTCAGCGTCCAGTCGCTGTTGTTGAAGATGCCGTCGAAAAAGTTGACGACGGCGTGTGCGGAGGAAGCGGCGAGGGTGAGAGACGCGAACGAGGCGGCGAGAGTGAGGCGGGCGATGCGGTTCATGCGAGGCTCCTTGGTTGCCTGACTTGGTTGCGTGACTTGGTTGCGTGACTTGGTTCGAACGAACTGAGCTGGGCTTCGTTGCCGAGGCGACAGGCCGCGGCGTGTGGTTGTTGCTAAAGGCGAGGTCGGTTGTGTCTTCGTGATGACTTGCGTGCGGCGGGCGAAACCTTGCAGAGGTTGGAAGAGAAATCGTTGAGGAACGCTGTGGTGTTGGGGAGATCGGTACTTCGTGGACGAGAGGACTCGCCGGGAAGCTTGTTGCACTTCGGAGAAGAACGCCGGTTCCGGGTTGGGAGGCGGCGTCGAGGGGTTGAGAGAGAGAGAGAGAAGAAAGCGAGAAGCGAAGAGTGAGGAGCGAGGAAGAGGAGAGAGACTTAGCGGCGGCGGCGAAGTGCGACGAGGCCGCCGAGACCGAGTAGTGCGGTGGCGCCTGGGGCTGGGATGGCGCGGGTCATGACGCGGAGCTGGAGGAGGTCGATGTTGGGGACGGCGGTGGCGAAGTTGAACTGGAGAACGTTGCCGGAGTAGGAGAAGATCGATGCGGCATTCATGCCACGAAAGGGGAAGGCGGTTGGGTAGCTGGTGCCGATGCCGTTGCCGTCGGTGAGGTCGAGGGTGGTGTTTAAGAACATGACGCCAGCGATGGTGTTGGAGAAGGTGACGGTGCCGCTCGAGCCGATCGCGCCGGGGAGGGGCTCAAAGTGGAGGAAGTGGCTGTCGTAGATGCCGTTGAGCAGGCCAGCGATGGCGCCGGCGTTGCTGCCGGGGTTCTGCGTCTCGTCGACGGGGAGGTTGCCGTAGCTGACGTTCTGGACTTCGTCCCAGGCGAAGGTCAGGAAGCCGGTGAGAGAGCCAAGCGTGCAGGAGACGGGGGGGCCGATCTGGACGGTGGCTCCGGAGACGGAGGTGATGGAGGCGTTGGCCGCGGCGGTGAGGCCAGAGAGGGAGACAAGGGTGAGAACGACGTTGCGGCTGATGGTCTTCATGAGCGGACTCCTTTTCGTTGGATTGCGGGATCGGAATGACTCGTTGGTGTGCGACGCGGGAACTGTTTGATCTGGATACTGAGACTTGCCAGCGGGAGGCGGAATCTTGCAGTGAGCGGCTTCTGGATTGTGAGTTTTTTGTGATGAAGATACGGGCAGTCATTCGGGCTGAGGAAGCAGTGAAGCGGCGATGGAGTGGTGGAGTGGCGAGTGCTTGGCTGCTGACCAAGACCGTGGCGGCGGGCTCGGTTTGCTAGTGGCGCGGCGAGGTGGATTTGGGCTGATGTTCACGCCAAAAACGACGCCGATCCCGGGTCAGGGATCGGCGTTGGAGTTAAGAGAGAGTGTCTGAGAGAGGAGACTGCGGCTGTTCGATAGAAGCTCCTTGTGGGGTGTTGAGCGTGGTGAGGTGAGTTGTCTGTGGTGTGTTCAGCGGCGGCGGCGTGCGATGAGTGTGCCGCCGACAGCGAGGAGTGCGAGTGAACCGGGCGTGGGCACTGCGGTGAGGATGCGGGCCTGGGCGAGCTCGATGACGGGGGCGAGAGTGGTGAGATCGAAGGTCAGGGTGTTGCCGCTGATGGTGACCCAGCTTGGCACGACGGTGTTGAGGCCTCGGAAGGGGTAGCTGGTTGGGTAGATCGTGGTGAGGGAGCCGAGCGAGACGTCGGTGTTGTCGAGGCTGGTGGCGCTGAACATGACGCCGATGATGGGCTGGGTGAAGGTGATGGAGCCTTGGCCGTTGGTGATGCCGTTGATACCGTCGAAGTGGAGGAAGTGGCTGTCGAATGAGGTGGAGATGGTGCCGGGGACGGGGGTGAGGCTGCTGCTGGGGTTGTTGACCATGTCGATGAGGAGGCTGGTGGTGACGTTGGTCTGCTCGTTCCAGCAGAAGGCGTTGGGGCTCAGGTGCGTGCCGATGTTGACTGATGTGGGGGGCGTGGCGAGGAAGGTGGTCGAGCCACCAACGCTGCTGATGGCGGCGGGAGCGAGCGAAGCGGCGAGGGTCAGGAGAGTGGCTGGGGCGAGGAGGCGGGTGGTCGAGGTCATGGTCGGGCTCCTTTTCTGGTTGGCGGCGTAGGCCGCGGTGGTATGCTGGAGGAAGGCGTTGAGGAGGTCGTGATGCTTGCAACCAGACTTGTCAACGGGGGCGTGAACCTTGCAGCATGAGGGAGAGATTTTCTTGGGAGGCGGTGGCGCGGGCGGCGGGGACGTGGCGTCGAACGCCACGCGAGGGTCGATGTCGCGTGTGGCGCGGTGGGGCGGTGGGGCGGTGGGGCGGTGGGGGGGTGGGGCGTGAGGGTTGCGCATTTGGTTGGGTTGGCGGCTGGGGTGGTGTGTCCGGAGTGTGGGTCGTGAGTTTTTCAGAGCCGTCGGCGCAAGCCGATGGAGCGCTTCGCCCTTCTGGGCTGGGTTGCCACGCGTGTTGAGGGTTTGCGTCGGCTTGCGCCGACGGCTCGGAAGGGCCGCGGTATGCTGCTTGCATGATGCCACGTCTTGCTTCGGGATTGGTTGGGCCCGCTTTGCTTGCGGGTTCGGTGCTGGCGCAGCCTTCGCCGTTGATTCCGCCCGCGACGCGGAGCGAGGTGTATTCGCTGCATGGGATGGCGGCGACGGCGCATCCGCTGGCGACGCAGGCGGCGCTGGACATTCTGAAGGCTGGCGGCTCTGCGGTTGATGCGGCGATCGGTGCGAACGCGTGCCTTGGGCTGATGGAGCCGACGGGGTGCGGCGTTGGAGGGGATCTCTTTGCGATTGTGTGGGATCCTGCCTCGGGCAAGCTGCATGGATACAACGGCTCGGGGCGCTCGCCCAAGGGGCTGACTCTGGCACGGCTGCGCGCGGTGCTGAAGGAGCGCGGGCTGGAGCAGATCCCGGCGGTTGGGCCGCTGCCGGTGACGGTGCCGGGGTGCGTGGACGGGTGGTTTGCGCTGCACGAGAAGTTTGGGACGCGGCCGATGGGCGAGGTGCTGGCGCCTGCGATCACGCACGCGCGCGGGGGCTTTGCGATGACGCCCGTCATTGCCGATGCGTGGCAGCGATCGGTCGCGCGCTTCCGCGAGTTCCCGGGGTTCGCGCAGCAGTTTACGGTTCAGGAGGCGGGCCATCCGGCGCGCGGGCCGCGGGCGGGTGAGGTGTGGAAGAATCCAAGCCTCGCGGCGACGTACGAGCGGATCGCGCGTGATGGGCGCGATGGCTTCTACACGGGTGAGAGTGCGCGCGTGATTGCCTCAACGGTGCGCGAGCAGGGCGGCTTTCTTGATGAGGCGGATCTTGCGTCGCACCGGGGCGAGTGGGTGGAGCCGGTGAGCGTGAGCTACTGCGGGTATGACGTGTGGGAGATCCCGCCCAATGGGCAGGGGATCGCCGCGCTGCAGATCCTGAACATTCTGGAGAACTACGACCTTCGCGCGATGGGCTGGGGGAGCGCGGAGTATGTACACATGTTTGTTGAGGCCAAGAAGCTCGCTTTCGAGGATCGCGCGCGGTTCTATGCGGACGCCGCTTTCGTCAAGACGCCGGTGGCGCAACTGCTGAGCAAGGCGTACGCGAAGGATCGCGCGGCGCTGATTGACCCTGCTCGCGCAGCGCGGCGTGTCGAGCCGGGCACGATCCCCGGCGGCGCGGACACGACGTACCTCACGGTCGCGGACTCGCGCGGGATGATGGTGTCCTTGATCCAGAGCAACTATCGCGGGATGGGGAGCGGCGTGGTGCCGGCGGAGCGGCGCGGCAACGAGCTCACGACGCTGGGCTTCATGCTGCAGGATCGCGGCGAGCAGTTTGCGCTGGTCGACGGGCACCCGAATGTGTACGAGCCCGGGAAGCGACCTTTTCACACGATCATCCCGGCTTTCATCACGAAGGCTGGCAAGCCTTGGATCAGCTTTGGCCTTATGGGCGGGGCAATGCAGCCGCAGGGGCACGCGCAGATCGTGATCAACATGATCGACTTCGGGATGAGCCTGCAGCAGGCTGGGGACGTGCCGCGGATCCATCACGATGGATCAACCGAGCCGCAGGGGAGCGTGAAGCCGATGAGCGACGGCGGCGTGCTGAACCTCGAGCCGGGATTTCCGCAGGCAACTATTGATGCGCTTGTGCGGCGCGGGCACAGGATTCAGGCGGCGGAAACAGGCCTCTTCGGCGGCTATCAGGCCATCATGCGAGACGCGGCCACGGGCGTGTATTCCGGCGCGAGCGAGCGAAGGAAGGATGGACAGGCGGGGGGAATATGAACGGGAAGCGGCGGATGCGAATCGCGCCACTCAATGCCGAGTCCATCGTTTCCTCCCCGCACGCACGCTGCCTCTGGGGGCTGGACTCCTCCGTGTGCATCGTGGTGAGACATCTTCGCGCTTAACCCGCGAGGATCGTGTTCGCGCAGCGTGCGAAGTTCTCCAGCCCTGCGCTTCCCACCAGCAAGCAGCGTTCTGCGCGCAGCCGCGCCGCGATCCCCGCTTCCACATCGCGCGGCGCGTCGCCGATGAGCCAGCTCGCGTCAAGATCAAGCTCCAGTTCCGCCGCCGCCGCGGCCATCATGCCTGCCTGCGGCTTGCGCCACGGATGCTCGCGCGACAACCCATCCACCGTTCCCTTCGGATGGAAGGGGCAGTAGTAGAAACGCTCGATGCGTACACCCTCCGCCGCGAGCAGCGTCGCGACGCGTGCGTTCACCGCATCGACCTGCGCCAGCGTTCCGCCCCCGCGCGCCACCACACCCTGGTTCGACACCACCACAAGCGCAAACCCGCGCGAGGCCAGCCGCGCCAACCCCTGCGCGACGCCCGGCAGCAGCCGCACCAGCGCCGGATCAACAAGATCACCATCCTTCGCTGGAGGTGTCGGCGCGGGCAGCTCATTGCACGCAATCAGCGTGTCGTCGCGATCCAGAAACACTGCGGCACGAAGCGCCCCCATTTCCAACAGCCGCCCGCTCACCCGGCCACCGGCTTTATCGGCGCACCAGGCTCGATCACCAACACCTGCACCGGCGCCACAGCCACTGGCTTGGCAATAAGATCTGCCAGCGTCTTGCCCGCGAGCACCTCTCCTCGGGCGCGTGTCAGCGTTTCGGCCAGCACCGAGCCGCGCAGCACCCCGCCTGTCTCGGCCTGCAGCTCATCACCGAGCTTCAAGAGTTCGCTCGCGCTGATCTGATCAAGGGGACGCGCGGGCGAGTATGTGTTCAGCGCATCACCCGTCTCGACGCGATGCACCACGCCACTCTCGGCCATCTTCTCGAGCATCTCGCCAACCGCTTGCTCATCGATCCCCGTCGCCTGGGCCACCTCGCTGTGGTCGCTCGTCTTCCCGGATTGGAACCGATCCGCAACACACGCCGCGACGCCCAGCATCGCGCTCGGATCCACGAGGCGCAGGCGCCTTCCGGGCCGCGCCTCATCGATCAGTCCGAGCGTCGCGAGCACCGAGTCCGTGAGTCCGCGAGCGGTCGCCTGCGTGTATGTCTGCATCGAGTACGCCAGTTGCAGCCCCGTCAGCACGATCACCCAGGTGAAGTAGATCCAGAGCATGCCCAGCGGCAGGATCGCCACCGCGCCATAGAACTGCGCGTACGAGCCGCCTCGCGACGGGTCCGTCGCGTATCGCACATACTCCGCAAAGCCCCACTTGCCCGACTCCCAGATCAGCGCTGCCGTCGCGGCGCCCCACAGCGCGGGCATGAGCTGCACGCGCGTGTTCGGCACGCTCACGTAGATCACCATGAAGAGCAGCGTCGAGATCGCCATCGTGCCGATGAACGCGACGATCCGCGGCGCCCAGTACCGCACCGCCCGCGTCGTCTCGCTCACAGGCTGTTCGGCCAGAACAACCTGCGGCTGGTGCGCCGCCGCGCTCGCCCCGGCCTCGCTCGGCGTTGCGATCTCCTCGGCGCTCTTCTCCGCACCCGTCGCATCGTCCACGCGTGCCCGCTCTCCAAGCACGATCGGGATCTTGACGTTTGACGCCAGGTCCGACGCGTAGCTCGTGGCTCGCGCCGTCATCGAGAAGGAGAGGATCAGCAGCATCGGTCCCAGCGTCAGGAGCGTCCAATACTGCAGCACGCGCCGGACCCACGAGCGGCCCTCGGGCGCGTTGTAGATCTGGTTGAATGCTGTCTCGATCTCCACCACCATCGAGACCGCCGCGTAGATCAGGAACAGAACACCGATGATCCCCAGCGTCGCGAACGAAACGCCGCGCACACGCGTGATCTGGTCCTCGACCCATCCGTCCACGCTGGTGGCCGCGCGGGCGGCATCCAGCCGAGCCTGAGCCTTGGGTGTGATGACAGTGTCAGTCGTGCCGAACTTGCCCGAAATGCCGGGCTCGCCTGCAGCCGCAACGCCCTCACCCGGCGCCAATCCGTCCCCGCCGTTGGGCACCGCTGCCGGGATCGCGATCCTGTCCAAACCCGAATAGTGCAGGATCTGGCGGAGCACCTCGCTCTGCGTCTGCGGCGTTGAGAAGGCCGCGAGCCCGACGAGCCCCACCAGCAGAATCGGGATCAACGCAAAGATCGTGCGATACGACAACGCCGCGGCCATACGCGTCAGTTGGCTTCGCATGAACCCCAGCACCAGCAGCTGCACGACATGCAAAAGCCGGCGCGCCGCATTCGGCCGCCGATCAGGACTCACCAGCGATCGGTTCAAACGCGTCAGCGTGCGCGCGCCTGTAACGCCCAGCCAGGGGGCTAGCCGGCTCATACTCGGATCACGATCACGCCGATCACGCACGCCAAAGCCTCCTCAGCTCACACGCATCCAACCACTCAAGCCTCACGCCGCGGCCCACGCTTCGGACCCGGCTTTGCGCCCGGCCTTGGGCCAGTGCCAGGCCCCGACCTTGGCCCGGACCTTGGCCCGGACCTTGGTCCGGCCCTCTCGCCAAACTTCGGTCCGCCCCGCCCATCAACCTTGGGCCCCAGCGACCGCTTTCCCCTACCACCTTCGTCACGCCCACCTGTGCCACCACCCCGTGCAACCCCGCCACCCATCGGTCCGCCGGGCCCACTTCTGCGGGCCTTTCCGTCGCCGCGCGGCACAATCGGCCCGCGGGGCCGATCTCGCGCTTCCAGCCGATCACGCCGCTCGCCCCCATCACGCCCTGCACGCGCTTCGCGACGCTCACGACGCGCCACTATCTCGCGTTCGCTCTTCCCTGCGCCGTTGCGATCACTCGTCTTGGCACTGGTCCTGGCACCTGCCCTGTCTCTCGTTCTTGCACCGGCCCTGTCGCGACCCTCGTCACGACTGCGGCCACCGCTCTGATCGCTACTTCTTGGATTCCGAGCGCCACCAGTTCCATCGCGCGAGCGGCCAACATCGCGCCCGCCACGCTCATCACTCTTCCGCTCCGGACGCGCTGGCCGCGAGGACGGCACACTCTTGGCTGGTGTCGCCAGCGGCGGTCGATCTAGGTTCACCATCGGCGCCGCACCGCGACGCCGGCTCATCAGCGGATTCAGCGGGCCAGTTGCGCCCCCACTTCGCGTCACCTTGCCATCGCCGCCCCCACCACCACTCGCATCATCCACCCGCACCGGCGGCCGCGGCATCGGACGTGGCAACACCCGCACGCCAGGCTGCGGCCCACTTGCGGCGGCAGGCCTACGCCCGAGCGGGCTCGGCGGAATCGCAGGGATCGGACGAGGCCGATAGACCGGCCGCGCATCTCCGCCATCACCCCCACCTCCGCGGTCGCCCCCACCACCGCCACCACCATAACCCGCA
>JBBQGR010000077.1:0-8682 GCA_038323185.1 Phycisphaerales bacterium
CCCCCCCAACCCCCCCCCGGCCGCCCCTCCCCGTCGCCCCCCGGGCCCGGGTGACGGGGCAGTTCCCCCGGCGTGAGGGCCTTGCGGGCCGGGGGGGGGGAGGCGTGGGAGCGGCGTAGAGGCGGCGCGTCTGTCAAATCGTGCGTTCTTCGTTCGGCGCCGTACAGTGGTCTATTCACGCTGGCTTTGCCGATGAAGACGCCGTGATGTGGCTGGGAAGATTGAATCAGGAGTTCCGTCAAGCTCTCGTCATGGAGGACGGGCGATGTTGCTGGGAGACCTCATACGAGGGTTGCCGATCTCGTGCCCGCCGGGCGCGGAGGCGGTTCGCGTCTGTGATCTGACGGAGGACAGCCGCACCGCAGTGCCGGGGTCGCTCTTTGTTGCTCGGGGCGGGCTGAAAGCCGACGGCAAGCGGTTCATGGCGGACGCCGCGGCGGCCGGGGCGGTTGCGATTCTTTCTGATCAGGCGGACTTGGCCGCGCCGCAGGGATTTGATGTTCCGATGCTGCACGCGTCCGACATCGCGCTGGCCTCGGCGCTGTTGGGTGAGCGGTTCTACGGCTCGCCCGCGTCGCGGCTTGGTGTGTTTGGTGTGACGGGGACCAACGGCAAGACGACCATCAGCTTTCTCGTGTGGAAACTGCTCAACGCGGCGCGCCATCGCTGCGGGCTGATCGGCACCGTGATGGTGGATGATGGCGTTGAGTGCGGCGCGGCGAGCATGACAACGCCGCCAGCGATGGAGCTCTCGCGCACCATGGCGACGATGGTGGAGTCCGGATGCGGCTTTGCAAGCATGGAAGTCTCGAGCCACGCACTCCATCAGAAGCGTGCGGACGCGCTTCGGTTTCGCGTCGCCGCCTTCACGAACCTGACCGGCGATCACCTGGACTACCACGGCACGATGGAGGCTTACGCAGCGGCGAAGGCGAGGCTCTTTGAGATCCTCCCCGCCGACGGCGTCGCGATCGTGAACGCGAGCGATCCGATGAGTGCGAGGATGGTGCGCGACTGCGCAGCGCGAGTCGTGCGGTGCGCGGTGATCGGGGAAGTTGGTGACGCGGCCGCCGATGCGACGGTGGAGGTGCTCGATGAATCGCTCTCGGGCATGACGCTGCAACTGCGTCTGCCGAGCGGCGAGGTGTTGGCACACGTGCCCTTGCTGGGACGGTACAACGCGATGAACGTGCTGCAGGCGTTCGTGAGCGCGCACGCACTCCTGGCGATGCCGACTCCGGCCAACGCGCCGGGGCTGAGCGCGAGTGAGGCGCTGGCGGTGCTCGCGGCCCACATGGCCGCGCTGGTGGCGCCGCCGGGAAGGCTCGAGCGCGTGAGCACCGACGCGGATTCGTTCAGCGTCTTCGTCGATTACGCACACAGCGATGACTCGCTGCGGAATCTGCTGAAGTCCGTCGGGCGAGTGATGCCTGGCCGCGGGCATGGCGCATCGCGAGTGACGGGTGCCGCGGGCTCGACGCATGAGGCCGCGCCGCCGCCGGGAAGACTTTGGGTCGTCTTCGGCTGCGGCGGCGACCGCGACACGACCAAGCGTGCTCGCATGGGACTCGCGGCGGTTGAACTCGCCGATCGCGTCGTTGTGACCAGCGACAATCCAAGGTCAGAGCGACCCGGCGACATCATCGATCAGATCCTCTCGGGCCTCTCACGCGAGCAGCGCCTTGAGATCGCGGTTATTCCCGATCGCGCCCGCGCGATCAGGGTTGCGATTGAAGAGGCGAGCCCTGGCGACGTGATCGTGATCGCGGGCAAGGGCCACGAGACAGAGCAGGTGCTGAGCGATGGCGCGGGCGGGCTCGAGCGGACGCACTTTGATGACCGCGAGGTTGCTCGTGCGATCCTTGCGGAGCGGCGTCCCGCCGCGAAGGTGAAGGCAGTGGCGGGGGTGGCGGGCATGGCGGGCATGGCCAGCACGGCTGGCGTCGCCAAGCCAGCACGTCGAGCAGCGCCGGGGCGGAATGCGGGAGCGCCGCGGCGTTCGCCATCGCGGGGAGATTCGGGCCAATGAGTTTCTGGACACCCGAAAATCTTCGTGTGGCTTTGGCAGGACAGTGGATCCAGCGGCCGGACGCGGCCCGGACGGCCGCGCTCTCGGGCCTCTCGACTGACTCACGCGCCATTCGCGGCGATCAGGTCTTTCTCGCGCTCTGCGGCGAGAAGACCGATGGCCACGCCTATCTCGCAAGTGCCGCGGCGTCTGGCTCTCCACTGTTGATCGTTCATGATCAGGCTGCGGTTGAGGCCGCGGTCGGTGCGGGCGGGATCGGTGCCGATGTCGGCATCCTGAAGGTCGCCAGCACCGGACAGGCGCTGTTGAAACTGGCTCAGGCGTATCGGCGCACGCTCGAATCCACGCGCGTCATCGCGGTGGGGGGGAGCAACGGGAAGACGACGACGGTGCGACTGATCCAATCGGTGCTCTCGGGCACGCTCCGTGGCACGGCCTCTCAAAAGAGTTTCAACAACGCCGTGGGCGTGCCGCTGTCGATCCTCTCGGCACGCAGGGGCGATCAATTCCTGATCTGTGAGGTCGGTACCAACGCACCGGGCGAGATCGCGCCGCTCGCGAGTGTGGTTGAGCCCGACATCGCTGTGATCACAAGCATCGGGCGCGAGCACATCGAGGGGCTTGGCTCGCTCGACGGCGTGATGGCGGAGGAGGCAAGCCTCATCGGCTCGCTGCGTCCGGGTGGGATCGCGATCGTGACGGCCGATGCGCCGGGCTTTGTTGCTCGTGTTCGCACGTTGCTCGCGTCGATGCCGGGCCGCTCGCTGCTCACGTTCGGCACCTCGCCCGATGCTGACCTTCGCGTGACGGAAGCGGTGTCAACCCCCGAGGGCGTGCGACTCTGCCTGAACGGGCGCACGTGGCACGAGATCGGGCTGATGGGACTTCACAACGCGACCAACGCCGCAGCGGCCGTCGCCGTAGCGCGACGGCTCGGCGTTGAGTCCGCGGCCGTGGACACTGGGCTCGCGAGCGCCAGCGGACCACCGATGCGACTCGAGCGATCCACGGTCGGCGGCATTCGCTTTGTCAACGATGCGTACAACGCCAATCCCGAGTCCACGCTCGCCGCCATCAGGGCCTTTGGTGATGCGTTCGCGTCGCCCGAAGCACGATTGGCGCACGCGCGTCGCGTCGTGATCCTGGGCGACATGCTCGAGCTCGGTGAGGCGGCCCCCGACTTGCATCGAGAGGTTGCCGAGGCGCTCGCGCAGGTCGGATGGGTCGACCTGGTCGTGCTGGTGGGCAGGCTCATGCTCTTTGCCTCTCCCGCACTTGCCAAAGCGTTCGGTGGCGAGCGCGTGGCCCATGTCGCGGACCTGGATTCCGGCGGTGCCACGGCGGTTGCCGCGATGCTCCAATCTTCGGATGTCGTGCTGCTCAAGGGCTCGCGCGGCATGAGGCTCGAGCGGATTCTGGACGCGGTGCGGGCTCGCGCGGCCGAGTTGCCCCAACCCGGCAGCGAGCCCAAGCCCATCGGCGTGCCGAGCGTCCCGGCCATCCTGTCCGCGTGGGAGAAGGCACGTTGAGTACCCTTGCTACGGGACGTGGTGGATGGAAGCAAGCGCACGAGTGTTGAGCAAGAGTGCCTCCGCTGGCCGATGAAGCCGCTGAAATGGACCAGCCCCGGCGAAGCCGGCCGCCCTCGACTACGTTCTCGCGCCCGACTCCATGCTGTACCTCCTCCTGACGTATCTGAGCGACTGGCTTGTCGAGACAGGCCTGTGGCCCTACGTCCGCGTGGTAGATCAGGTGCAGTTCCGTGCGCTGGTCGCCGCGCTGCTTGCCTTCGCGCTCGTGGTGCTGACGGGCAAGCCCGTCATCGGCTTCCTCGTTCGGCAGAAGATCGGCGACACCGGCGCCACCGACGCCGAACTCCTCCGCAACGTCAGCACGTCCAAGGCCAATACACCAACGATGGGCGGAATCCTCATCGTCGGTGCGGTCCTGCTCGCGACGATCCTCCTTGCCGACATCTCGCAGTTCTACGTGTACATGGGCATGGTTGTCATGCTCTGGATGGCGGCGCTGGGCGCCATCGATGACTGGCTCAAACTCACGAGCAAACGCCGCGGCGATACCGGCCGCCAGGGCCTGTACGCCTGGGAAAAGCTCGCTTTTCAGCTTGGAATCGGCCTCCTCGCGGCCTACTTCGTCCATCGCCAGGGTGTCGGGATCGAAGACGTTCGCCACGTGCTCAACCTCCCATTCCAACGCACGTACGAGGGGATCGCTAAGGGCCTGAACACCGATCTCATCTTCCTCGGGCCCGTGGCCTTCGCGCTGGTGGGCATGCTCATGATCGCCGGCATGTCCAACGCCGCGAACATCACCGACGGCATGGACGGCCTCGCCGCGGGAATCACGACCGCGGTCTGCTTCGGGCTCGTGGTGCTCGGCTTCGTCGGCGGCGAGCTGAACTGGGCCCAGTATCTGCTGGTGCCGCACGTCCCGGGCGCTGGTGAGCTCGCGGTGATCGCGGGCGCGTTGGCCGGCGCGTGCCTTGGGTTTCTATGGTGGAACTGCTCGCCAGCGCACGTCTTCATGGGCGACACGGGCTCGCTGGCCCTCGGCGGCTTGATCGGCTTCGTTTCGGTTGTGCTGCGCCAAGAAGTCGTGGTCCTGCTCATGACCGGCGTCTTCCTCGCCGAGCTGGGCTCCGTCGTGCTTCAGGTTGGGTGCTTCAAGCTCACCGGCGGCAAGCGGATCTTCCGCTGTGCGCCGTACCACCATCACCTGCACCTCGGCGGTTGGCCCGAGCCGCGGGTAGTGGCGCGCCTGTGGATCATCTCGGTCGTGCTGGTGGTGATCGCGCTGGCCACGCTCAAGCTGCGTTGAGGCGGTGGGGAGTGCCATGCTGATTGGGTTTGGATAGGGCCGCGTGGTGGCGCGCTGGGAACGCGCAGTTTCTGACCTCTGCGCGCCGCGGCTGCCGATACACCTTCTGATGAGCGCTTCAAGATCCTCAAAGAAATCCTCTACCGCAACCTCCAGCATGTCACTCGCGACGCGACTGGCGATGCTCTTCGCGCTGGCCGCTTGGGCGTTCGTCGCCGCGAGTCTGATCGGCTTTGATCCGGCCGATCCGCCGAGCCATGTTGTCTTCCCGGCCAACAACCCGGTCGCGAATTGGTGCGGACCCTTCGGTGCGATCGTGGCGTACGGCCTTGTGCGGCTGCTCGGGATCGGTGCGTGGATCGTCGTGTCGTTTGTCGGGCTTGCGATCCTGTCGGTCGCCGCGGGCCAGACGCCCCGTCATCTGGTCGTTCGCAGCCTCGGCGTTGTGATCCTGACTGCTTCGGTGGCGTGCCTTCAGGCGCTGGTCTTCCCGGCGTCGAGTTCGCTCCCTGATCTTGCCGGCGGCATGGTCGGATCGGTCGCGGGCGTCGAGCTCGCGGCGCGGGTGGGGCACTTTGCCGTCGTGGTCGCGCTGGTTGGCGTTCTCGTCGGGGCGCTGGTCGCCGCCGATGAGTGGGTGCTCGCGGCCTTTGGCTGGACCTGGCGCAAGACCAAGGATCATGGTGTTCCGGTCGCGAAGGGTGCCGCGGTCGCGACAGGCGAGGTCGCCCTCGCGGCCGGAAGCGCCACAGCGATCGTCGCGGCACGCGCCGGCACGAGCTTCTTCGGCAACCTGCGCGAGCGCGTGCTCTCCTGGGCTGATTCCACCAAGCGCGGCGCGGCGCGCGTTCGCCTCAACGACATCGATGGCGAGACCCCAGGCCGCGCGGCGCGATCACGCCGCAAGGCCGCCGCAGCGATCGCCCACGACATCCAGGATCCCGATAGCCCCGAAGCTCAGGCCGCAGCACTTGAGGCCGAGGCTCTGGAGGCTGAGGCACTAGCCCAGGCCGCGGCCGAAGTGGAGATGAAGCCGACCAAGCGCCGCCGCAAGGGCGCCGAGCCTGGACCAAGCGAGGAAGAGTTTGAGTCTGGCGCTTCGGTTGAAGCAGGTGATGAAGAAACGCGTGGCGGACTCGATGGCGAGAACGAGGCCGGTGAAGACGACATGGCCGACGATGCTGATCGTTCGGATCAGTTCGACGAGACAGGCGAGCGAGACGAGCATGACCAAGACGACGAAGAAGACCAGTTCGCCAGCGCGCCGCAGGTCTACAGCGAGCAAGCCCTGAGGGAGAAGATCGCACGCCTTCCCGTGGTCTTCGGCCAGAACAACAAGCAGGTCGCCACCGAGGCCGATCTGGTCGAGATGCGCGGCGGCGCAGCCCCCGAAGCGAGCGAGGCCGACGAGGATGGCGTGCGTCAGGATCCCGGCGCGGCACCCGGCCAGCCCACCAAGGTCTACCAGTTCCCAGGCCTCGACCTCCTCGAGAATCCCGAGGAGAACTTCAACGCCAAGCTCGAAGAGACAGTGCGCGAGCAGGCCACCGCGCTCGAGAGCGCCCTCAAGCAGTACCGAATCGCGGGCGAGGTCGTCGGCATCGAGTCCGGCCCGGTCATCACGCTCTTTGACGTGCGACTCGCGCCGGGCACGAAGGTTGCCGCACTCCAGGCCGTTTCGAGCGACATCGCTCGCGCGCTGAAGGCCATCAACATCCGCATCGTCCCCAACCAGGTCGGTCGCGACACCGTTGGTGTGGAGGTCCCCAACTCCACGAAGGAGAAGGTTCGCCTCAAGGAGCTCATGGGCAATAGCGAGAAGTTTGCCAGCATGAAGCTCCCCCTCTTCCTCGGCAAGGACGCCAGCGGCGAGCCCCTGATCGAAGACCTGACGAAGATGCCCCACATGCTCATCGCCGGCACTACCGGCAGCGGCAAGAGCGTGGCGATGAACACCATCATCATGGGCTTCCTCTACACCAAGAAGCCCAGCGAGCTCAAACTTGTGCTCGTCGATCCCAAGATGGTCGAGATGAGCCAGTTCAAAGACATCCCGCATCTTATGTGCCCCGTCGTGACAGAGATGTCCAAGGCCGCGGCGATCCTTGAGTGGGCGTGCGTCAAGATGGACGAGCGCTACGAGCTTCTGGCCGAGGCAGGCTGCCGCGATATCGCGAGCTACAACGAGCTTCCGTGGGAAGAGCTCAAGGAACGCATGAACCCCGCGAGCCCCGAGGAAGAGGCACGCATCCCGCGCAAGCTCCCCTACATGGTCTTCATCATTGACGAGCTGGCCGACCTCATGATGACCGCGAAGGAAGTCGAGAGCCACATCATCCGCATCGCCCAGAAGGCCCGCGCCGTCGGCATCCACCTCATCCTCGCGACCCAGCGCCCGCAGGCCAACGTCGTCACGGGCCTCATCAAGAGCAACATGCCCTGCCGCGTCGCGTTCAAGGTCGCCAGCGGCATGGACTCGCGCATCGTCCTGGATCAGAAGGGCGGCGAGCTGCTCCTGGGTCACGGCGACATGCTCTTCCTGTCTCCCCGCTCCAGCAAGCTCAGCCGCGCTCAGGGCACGCTCGTGGATGATCTTGAGATCCGGCGCGTAGTGCGCTTCATGCGCGAGGTAGCGGGCCCGAGCTTCGAGCGTCAGTTGCTGCAGATTCGCAAGCCCACCGAGGGTGAGCCAGAGGGCCCCGCGGGCAGCGGCCTGGGCAACCTGACCGACGACGAGCGCCTTCTGCAGAGCCGTAACAACTCCTCGGCAAGCCTCGCCGCGGCCCAGGAAGATCCGCTCTTCCCGCGCGCCGTCGAGATCGTCCTCGAAACCCGCCGCGGCAGCGTCTCGCTGCTCCAGCGCCGCCTCGCCATCGGCTACACCCGCTCCAGTCGCCTCATCGATCTCATGGGCATCGCCAGCATCATCTCTGACCACAAGGGCTCGGTCGCGCGCGACGTGCTCATCACCGAGGACGACTGGGCCACCATGAAGCGCCTCGCGAGCGAGGAGGCCAAGGCCAAGGGCGTGCGCTCGATCGACGAGCTCAAGGATCTGGGCGGCCCCACACAAACGCAGCTCTTCGAGGCTCCCGCCGCCCGCGCACCGCGCGGCACGGGCTCACCTGCCGCGGGCGAGGTGCCACCCTTCGAGGCCGACGCAGTGCCGCAGGTGAGCGATCAGGACCTCTATGGCGACGAGGGTTCGTCGGCATTGGACGATGCGGACGGCGGTGAGGATGAGAACGAAGCGCCCAAGGGCCGGCGCGGTCGCGCGAGATAGCTCGCCCGCCTTCTTCAGTTGGATCGAACGCTCAGCAGCACGATCGCGTCGTAGATCGCGTGCGCCGCGACCACAATCCCAAAGCCGCGCCACGCAAAGAGGAACGCGAAGTAGAGCCCCGCGATGCTGTAGAACGCGAGCAGCCGCATGTCCGCGCCGCCGCCGGGATGCTGCACGTTGTGATAGAGGGCAAAGAGCACGGCCGAGACAACCGCGCCCACGATGTACCCTGCCTGGCTCTGTAAACGCAGAAAGTCCACGATCACGAGATGGATCAGCGTGATGAGCACGAGCCGGAAGACGAGCTCTTCATAGAGCCCCGCGCCGATCGAGACCGTCAGCTTCGCCTGCCAAGGGAGCTGCGCGAGCGCTGCCGTGCCATCGGCCATCGCCATCGGCTGCCCAACCGGGCGCGACATCACGACCGCGCCGAGCACCAGCAGCGGCAGTGCCCACACGAAGCTCTCGAGCCACATGAGACCCAGCACCGCGGGCCGCACGCGCCAGCTGCCGCGCTCGATGAGGTGCCACA
>JBBQGR010000078.1:0-8651 GCA_038323185.1 Phycisphaerales bacterium
AGACGTTGTTCCAGATCTCGATGACGTCGGGATCGCTCTGGTTCACCATCGCCGCGGCGTTACGCCCGCCGATGCGATCAAAGTGGATCTCGGTGCAGGGCCCGCAGGGGCCGGTTTCGCCCATCTCCCAGAAGTTGTCCTTCATGTTGCCGGGCAGGACGTGGTTCGGGGGCAGGTGCTTGAGCCAGAGGTCGCGCGTCTCGATATCGGAGGGGACGTTGAGCGCGGCGTTTCCCTCGAAGTAGGTCGCGTAGAGGCGCTCGCGCGGCAGGCCGAAGACCTTTGTGAGGAGCTCGAAGGACCAGTCCACGGCTTCCTGCTTGAAGTAGTCGCCGAAGGACCAGTTGCCGAGCATCTCGAAGAAGGTGTGGTGGTACATGTCCTTGCCGACATCGTCGAGGTCGTTGTGCTTGCCGCCCGCGCGGATGCACTTCTGCGTGTTGGCGGCGCGCTTGAGGCGTCCCATCTCCGTGGAAGGATCGGCCTGCCCGAGGAAGAGCGGCTTGAACTGGTTCATGCCCGCGTTGGTGAAGAGGAGCGTGGGATCATCCAGCGGCACCGCCGGCGAGCTCGCCACAAAGACGTGCGCCCGCTGCTTCACGAAGTAGTCGATGAAGGTGCGGCGCACGCGCTCGACGGGCCAGGCCAGAAGCCCGGAGCCGGAAGAAAGCATGGAATCAGCCTCGGACGCGGCATCGGGAAACACGTTCGACATGGCGAGAGATACTCCTAAGGGCAAAGTCTAGGGGCCTGCGTCCGCAAGCCTCCCAACGTCCCCGGCTGATCCCCGACGCGAGCCAACCGCCACCCTCCACGCGAAGCGAACTTGGGGGGCAAGGAACATCCGGCAATGGAGGACCTCCGACCTGTTGGGTCGGAGGCCTCGGGAGGAGATGAGGTTTCCCTTGTGCGCACGGGTGGTCCTGGCGTTGCTTGCTACGGGCAAGCACGGCTTTGTCGCGTGCGCACGCGGACGGGCGTGACGGTTTGGAAGCGGCGCTCGAGCATCGCAAGCTGCTCGAACGCTGGACTACTGCTGTCACGACCGCGAGGCTTTGCGTGTCTCTCGATCCTCGTCTTTGTCGCCAGTTGGACCACCGGGCCTTGGCTTGGTGCTTGCTTTGCACCTTGCTGGCCGACCGACTGGGCTGGCGAAGCTGACTCGGGCCGAGATAATGCGGGCCTCTATACACACGCCTCGCGCGGGCGTGTGTGCGCACAAACCGTGTCATGGTTCGGCGCTCGAGGTGGGTTTGGAGCTGAAAATTGCGGGGCAGAAATAATCTGGAAGATTCTGCGAGCGGGGGAGGCGGCTTGCGGATCTGTGCGCACAAGTGAGGGTGAAGGCCGGGGAGCGTGCCAGATCTCTCCAACCCTGAGTTGCTGGCGAGCCCTCCCGGAATCCGTAACCGCCGCACCTATCCTTCGAGACTCTGATGCCCAAAGTTCTTCTTGCCATGTCGGGAGGCGTTGACTCGTCGGTTGCTGCGGCGTTGCTGCAGCGGCGCGGGTTTGACGTGGTGGGGGTCTTCATGCGGCTGGGGTCGCCGGGCGAGGCCCTTGATCAGCTCGCGCCGATGGAGGGTGCGGCGTGCGAGATGTCGGGGCACGGCAAGCCGCTCAAGATCGGGCACCAGGGGTGCTGCTCGATCAATGACGCGGCGGACGCGCGGCTGGTGGCCGCGAGGCTGAATGTGCCGTTCTACGTGTGCAACTTCAAGAAGGACTTCGGGCGCATCATCGGATACTTCGAGGATGAGTACGCGCGAGGGCGCACGCCGAATCCGTGCGTGCGATGCAACGACTGGCTGAAGTTCGGCAAGCTGCACGAGTACGCGGGCCAGCTTGGCTGCGACTTTGTGGCCTCCGGGCACTATGCGCGGATTGTGGCGAGCGAGGATGGGCCGCGGCTGGCGCGCGGGCTTGATGGCTCGAAGGATCAGTCGTATGTGCTCTTTGGGATCCCGCGCGAGCAGCTTGGCGGGACGCTCTTTCCCATCGGCGAGATGGAGAAGCCCGCCGTGCGCGAGGTGGCGCGAGAGCTGGCCCTGCCGGTCTTTGACAAGCCGGACTCGCAGGAGATCTGCTTTGTTCCAGACAACGACTACGCGGGCATGCTGGAGCGCCGGAACGTGAGTCTGACGCGTGAGGGGCGCGTGGTTGATACGGCGGGCAATGTGCTCGGCACGCACCAGGGGCAGCATCGATTCACGATCGGGCAGCGGCGCGGCCTCTCGCTGGCGGTTGGACGACCGTTGTACGTGGTTTCGAAGGATGCTGGCGACAACAGCGTTGTTGTGGGGCCGCGGGAGGAGCTGCTGGTGGTGTCTTGCGTCGCGGCGGACGCGAACTGGATCATCACGTCGCCGCAGATCGGGCAAGAGATGCGGTGCTTCGCGCAGTACCGATACAACAGCGCGGCGGTGCCAGCGACTGTGCGGGCTGTTTCAGACTCGGAAGAGCCCGGACATTCCGGACGCGTTGCGCGATTTGAGTGCGTCTTTGACTCTGCGCAGGAGGCCGTTGCGCCCGGTCAAGCGCTCGTGCTGTATGACGAGGGCGAGCGTGTGATCGGTGGCGGCTGGATCGATGGCACGGCGCGAGCTGGCGCGGCTCGATCCGCGTGAGGACCGCGGCCGCGGCCTGCGTCGTCCCTTCTTGTGCTTGCGAAAAGAAACAGCCCCCGTCCGAGGGGACGGGGGCTGCTACGAGCGCGTGAAGTTGAGATCAGCGGTTCATCAGATCGGGCAGTTGCCGCTGACGACGTAGGCTGCGAGGATCTGGGCGTCGGTCAGGTCGGCGTTCTCGTCGTTGTTGAGATCGCCGTCGAGCCAGTTGGCCTCTGGCGTGAGGGAGCCGACGAAGACCTGGGCCATCTGCTGGGCATCGAGGAGGTCGATGTTCTCGTCCTGGTTGAAGTCGTAGTCGCAGGCGTTGCCCTGGGTGCAGGTGAGGGTGAGGATGCCAGCGCCGCGTGAGGCGGCGTCGCCACCACCGACGCGGATGGTGTAGAAGGCGCCAGCGGTCACGGGGATCTGGATGAGGCCGCCGTTGCCGCAGCCGCTATCGCTGCAGCCCATGAGGCGTGCGTCGTAGTTCAGGCAGCCGAAGCCGTCGTAGACGGCGATCTTAGTGTTGAAGGTATTGCCGGCGGCGCAGGTGTCGATGGTGAGGGTGCCGTTGCAGCCGCTGGGGTAGTTGAACCAGACGTCGTTGTTCACGGTGCTGGTGCCGCTGCCGTTGCAGGCCGGGTGGGCGGGACCGTCGGTGGATGCGAAAGTGGTGTTGAAGGGAGTGACGCCCAGCGCGATGCCCTGGCGGCCGGAGCAGTCGTCGTTGATCGGGGGCACGCCGCCGCCGCCGTTGCGAACGCGGAGGGTGTAGTTGCCGGTGTTGCCGTTGTAGCCAGCGACGCGGATGTAGTAGGTGGTGCCGGCGGTTGCGGGGAAGCTGACAAACGAGGAGAGGCCGCCGGGGCAGGGGCCCTGGCCGCCGTTGTCGTCGTTGCAGACGAAGGAGTTGTTGCCGCAGGCAGAGTGGACTGAGACGACGGTGTCGAAGCCCGAGCCGCAGGAGTCGATCTGGACGGTGGCGTTGGTGGTGGGGCGGTACTTGAACCAGACGTCCGCCGAGTTGTTGGCGGCGCCGCAGGAGCCGATGGTCTCTGCGGTCGCGCCGATCGTGGAGCCCGTGACGGCGACGTTGTCGCCGATCCAGGCGGCCTGGTTGCAGAAGTCATTGCCGCCGCAGGCCGACTGAGCGACGTTGAGCGTGCCCAAGCCCGACGCTGTGTTGTAGCCGCCCACGCGGATGAGGTAGGTGGTGTTCACCTGGGGCACGAACTGGATGGAGGACTGGAGGCTGCCGTTGCCGCACTCGGGCGAGTCGTCGTTGCACTCGATGGCGGTGCCGGGTCCGGTGGGGCAGCCAGCGTTGTAGACCGCGATCTTGGTATCGAAGGAGGAGCCGCAGGTGGTGAGCGAGATGGGGTTGGTGCAGTTGCCGTTGGTGAGGGAGTACCAGAGATCCTGGTTAATCGCGGTGGAGCCAGCGAAGTAGCACTCGTCGGGGCCTTCGCTGGTGGCGCCGGCGGTGTTGAAGCCGAAGGAACCCACGCCGATGGGAGCCGCGGCGGCGCAGGAGTCGTTGAGCGGAACCTGGATGCCGGTGGGGCTGGGAATGACGGTGTTGACCGTGACGATGCTGGGCGTGCCGGGCTTGAAGAGAGTGAGAGTCACGTTGCCGGTGGCCGGGGGCGTGGTGGTCTCGAAGGAGAAGTTGTAGAGGGTGCTCCAGCGAACGGCGTTGGCGTTGGCGTTCTGAGCGAAGGTCTGCGAGGACCAGACGGCTGCGCCTCCGGTGAAGGAGCCGGTCCAGTCGGTGCCGACGAAGGGCTCGCCGGAGTGGTATGCGACATCGTTAAAGCCGAAGTTGCCGGGCGTGCCGACGACGAAGGGAACGCTGACGGCCTGGACCGAGCGGTCGGAGCTGAAGTTCTGAACGGCGTATTCGTAGCGCCAGGTGCCGTTGCCGAGGTCGATGGCCTTGCCGCCGACGTAGATGCGGCCGTCACCGGGCACATCGACGAAGTTGATGACGACGTTGGGGTCGGGCAGGTTGGCACCCAAGCCGTGCTCGCGCCAGGCGAGGATGGCGGGCTTGGTGCGCTCAGTGGTGCCTTGGAGCGTGAGGTTCAGGTTGGCGTTGACGGTGACGCGCCGGTACGACTCGTTGTTGTTCTTGTTGCCAGCCGCCGCGTCGTCGGGGGCGACGTAGTGGCCCGTGACGAAGTAGAGGGCGCCGGCGTTGGCGGCGACGCTGGGGTCGACTTTCGCGGTCGCGACTACCAGGCGTTTGAAGAGCGGGTTGGGCGTGATGGCGGTGCTGCCGTTATTGATCCAGGGGTACGGGAAGAAGCCCGTGGAAGCGTTCACTTCGCTCTTGGGTCCGAGGCCGCCCTGGGAGCCGTTGAGGCCGGCGCCGTAGGGGTCAGAGCAGCCCACGCCGAGGTGTGATCCGTTGGGCCATGGGTTGCAGGGGCCGCAGACTGTGCCCTGGAGCGCGGTGAAGCCGTGCTTGAGCCAAGACTGGCCAATCTGCTCGAAGCGGCCGTTCTGGAGGCGATACATGTTCTGCCCGATGACGGGATGGCGGTTCGTGCTTGCGATCCATTCAAGTCCAACGTCGCCGATGTTGCAGGAGATCGTTCCGACGGAGTAGGCAGAGAAGGGGCCGTTGGACCCGTGGAGCACGGTCTCGTGCAGGTCGCCGACGATGACGTCGGCACCGGGGTTCCCGATCGCGGTTCCTGCGAGACAACCGAGCACTGCGGCGGCCGCGGCTTTCACATAACGAATCGACATGAAGGATTCCTTTCTTTCCATCGAGACCTGAGCGGAACACACCGGAAACACAAGAGCTGGCCTCTCCAGCAGACGCGAGGACCGCAGTTGCCCGCGAAGCGCGTCGCTCCATTAGAGCAATGTACTCGGAGATTCCGGTTGTGCAACTCCGTTTCTTCCTCGGAGTCTTTCGCTTTGGTGATGGCCCGGCCTCTGTCGGACTCCCGAGGGATCGGCCATCGGGATTCCGCACTTTCCCCGAACCTGTCGTCCGAACGGTCTTCCGGGTGAAACGGAGGTACATTTGCGGTATGACGAGCCAGACCGCCGAGCCCAACACCGAGATCCGAGCTGTGCTGGCTACCCAACCAGCGGACGAACTGATTGCCTACTTCTCGATGGAGATTGGGCTGGAATCTGCGTTGCCGACCTATTCGGGTGGGCTCGGGATTCTGGCGGGGGACACGATCAAGGCCGCGGCGGATCTTGGCGTGCGGATGGTGGCGGTGTCGCTGCTGCACCGGGGCGGGTACTTCTTCCAGCGGCTGGATGAGCAGGGAACACAGATCGAGACGGCTGTGAAGTGGTCGCCGGCAGAGTTCCTGGATGAGACGGGCGCGCGGGCGGAGGTTCAGATTCGGGGACGCACGGTGCACCTTGCGGCGTGGCGGCGAGACGTTCGCGGTGCGGGCGGGCATGTGGTCCCGGTGTACTTCTTGGACGCGTGCCTGCCGGAGAACTCGCCCGAGGATCGGACGCTGACGGATCGCCTGTATGGCGGCGATCACGCGTACCGGCTCTGTCAGGAAGTGGTGCTTGGTGTTGGCGGCGTGCGGATCCTGCGTTCGCTCGGTGTCGAGCGGGCGTGGCGGTATCACATGAACGAGGGGCACGCCGCGCTGCTGGCGGGGGAGCTTCTGAAGGAGGAGTCACGCGCGCGCGGTTTGCGGCCTGAAGATCCCGCGTGCGTTGAGGCGGTGCGCGAGCGATGCGTCTTTACCACTCACACGCCGCTGGCGGCGGGGCACGACCGGTTCGGCAGCGACATGGTGCGGGAGATTCTAGACCCGGGCGATGTGCCGTCGTATGCGGAGGCGTTCCATCTCAACGGGATGCTGGACACGACGGTCGCGGCGATGAACCTTTCGAGGTATGCCAATGCGGTCGCGCGGCGTCACGCGGTGGTGACGCGGAAGATGTTCCCGGGACGGACGATCGACAGCATCACCAACGGAGTGCACGCGTCGACGTGGGCGTCGGCGCCGATCGGTGCGATGCTGGATCGGAACATCCCGGGCTGGCGGAGCGTGAACGCGGAGCTCGCGCGTGCGGCGGAGATTCCGCTCGATGAGCTGCGTGCGGCCCATGGGCTGGCGAAGCGACGGCTGATCGACGCGGTGAACCGCGCCACGAATGCGGGGCTGGATCGCGAGGCGTTCACGATCGGATGCGCCCGGCGCGCCACGCCGTACAAGCGGCTTGACCTCATTCTTTTGGATATGGGGCGGCTTGAGGGCATGGCCCGAGAGTTTGGATCGATACAGATTCTCTTCTCGGGCAAGGCGCATCCGCGCGACGGCGGCGGGAAGGACGTGATCCGGAAGCTCGTGAAGGAGAGCTCGATGACGCCGCCGGGCGTGCGCGTTGTGTTCATTCCCGCGTACGACATGGAGTGGTGCGGACTGCTGGTGTCTGGTTGCGACCTCTGGCTCAACAACCCGCAGCGTCCGCTGGAAGCATCGGGAACTTCGGGCATGAAGGCGGCGGTCAACGGGATCCCGTCGCTCTCGGTGCTCGATGGGTGGTGGCTTGAGGGGTGCATCGAGGGTGTCACGGGCTGGGCGATCGGGCCGGATCGTGAGGCGAGCTCGGACTGGGGACAGGACGTGCGTGACGACGCGAGCGACCTGCATGAGAAGTTGCAGCGTGCGATCCTGCCGATGTTCTACCAGGATCGCGAGGCGTACTTGCAGGTGATGCGGTCGGCACTCGCGATGAATGGGGCGTACTTCAACACGCAGCGCATGGTGCAGGAGTATCTGGTGCGGGCGTATGGAGGCAGGCTGGATACCCGCGTGGGCGTGGCGCCCGTCGCGAGTGATTGAGGGCGCGAGCGGCGTGACAGGCATGAGAGCCGGGGGGCGGCGACTTACTCGGGCTTGGCGTAGACCATGCGGAGGGCGTTACCCTTCGCGTTGTACTCGGCGCGCGTCATGTACGCGTTGATGAGCAGCAGTCCGCGGCCGGAGCCACGCTCAAGATTCTCTTCGAGCGTGGGATCTGGCACGGAGTTGGGGTCAAAGCCGGGGCCCTGGTCGGTGACTTCCATGATGATCTGATCGGGCGCGATCTCAAGCCTCACGTGCACGGTGAGGTCGGTGGGCAGTCCCTCATGGCCGTGGTTGAAGGCGTTGGCGATGGCCTCATGGAGCGAAAGACGCAGGGCGAAGATCGAGCCCTTGGCGAAGCCGTTTCGTGACGCCGAGTCGGACAAAAGCACCTCGATCCGCTCGACCTGCTCGGGGTCGTTGAGCAGATCGAAGTCGTGTGCCTCGTGGCCTGGCTGGGCGTTGGTCATGAGCATCGTGGGGGCGGTGTGGCCGCGGCTGACGTCGGGGCTGGTGTCGCCTCGCGTGGAGCGTTCTGTGGTGGTTCGGGCGCTGTGTCCATGGCGCTCGCGGGCGGTGGGTGTTCCTGGCTGTGGCGCTCACGGCCACGGCCGCCGGGCCTCGCTCAGGCGAAGCTGGCCACCGCGTCGGCGGTGGTCTGGTGGATCTGGAAGATCTTGTTGAGGCGCGTGATGGTGAAGACCTCGTAGATTTGGGGATCGATGTCGGCGAGGCGGAGCTGGCCGCTCTTGCCCCGGACCTTGTTGTTGATCGTGATGAGCTGGCCGAGCGCGGCCGAGGAGAGGTGCTCGACATTGGCAAAGGAGATGAGGATGCGCGGCGTGGGCTCGGCCTCGATCAGCCGTGCGATCTCCTCGCCGATGAGCTGGATGTTGCCCTCGTCGAGGATGTTGCGGTCGAGGAACTCGACCTGCGTGACCTGGCCGGAGCGCTTGACTCGGATTCGGGATTCGCTGGCTGGCATGTAGGACTCCTTCGCCTGACCCGACTGAACCGGACGCCGTGAACCGAGGCATGGTGTGGGTGGGCGAGTCTTTCCAATACTAGTTGCTGTTTTCCTTGGAGGCGGGACGGATGGTAATCAGATTGCTCTTTCCACCGGGGATCATTTTTTGGGCTTGGGGGCGGCGAACCCGGCGGCGAGGGCATCGGCGGTGGTGGCGAGAGCGAAGTCCTTCGC
>JBBQGR010000079.1:0-8623 GCA_038323185.1 Phycisphaerales bacterium
TCACCCGCGCCCTGGAGTTCCAGGGTGAGCCCGAGCAGATCGCCGCGGTCCTCGCGGACCTTGAGAAGCACCCGCTCGTCACTGCGGTCTCGATGGTCCACCTGCGCTCCTCGGACGCAAGGCAGGAAGGCCGCAACCTGACGGCCTCACTCACAGTCGAGACCTGGATGCTCGCAAAGAAGGGAGCACGCGGCCGATGAGCGGACGACCAGGAATGATCGAAGGAGCAAGGCTCGCGTGGCGAGAGTCCAGCGGTGGCGCTCGCGGCGCGGCGGGCTTGCTCGCCGCCGCGCTCGTTGTCGTCGGCCTCACAGGCTGGCCGCTCGCAAAGGCCATCATCGGCCCGCGCGTCAGCGTGCCGGAGCTCGCATCTTCCGAAGCATCGGCAGAGCTCGCGGGCCAGTTCGCAACGCTCGTGAAGGAGATCGACGGCCGCAGCCTCTTCATCGTGCCCGGCCCACCAACCGCCGCCGAGCCCGAGGCCGATCCGACTCCGGACACAAGCAATCAGCCCGCCCCCAAGCCCTCAAGCTACGGCGGTCCCTCCATCACCGCGATGGTGAACGACACGGTCTGGTTCCGCGATGGAAAGCGACTCGTTGCGGGCGCCGAAACCACCGGCGATCTTCAGGTCGTTCGTGTCAACGGTCCATGGGACGCGGTGGTGATGTGGAAGGGCGTTGAATTCACCGTGCCCCTCTTTGCACGCGACAAGCTCGTGCTGAAGGACTTCGTAGAGCAGCCGCCCTCAACACCGCCGCCCACGCCAGCACCGTCACCGACGTCGCCGCCACCCGACGAGAGAGCGGCACCAGGCAACCAGCCCCCGGCCGCGTTACCAGCAGAAGGCGAGGCCGAAGCGCCCGCCGCCCCGCCAACTTCACCCGGCGAAGCAGAGCCACCCAAAGCTGAGCCAGTAGCGGAGCCGGGAGCAACAAGCCCCGCCTCGACAAAGAGCAAAGGCATCGCGATCATCCCCGCCTCACCTTGAGTTCCCGGCGGTGAAGCCAGATGAGCAAGTCAGTACATCGAAGGGGTCCAGCGTACATCAGTCCAGCGCGAGCAGAAGCCGGGAAGCGCGGTCGAGCGAACAGAGCGGAGCAAGTGATGCAGCCAGTGATCCAGTCAGTGATCCAGTCAGTGATCCAGCCAGTGATCAAATCCGTGATTGAGCCAGTGATTGAGCCAGCAATCGCGTCACCGATCAAGTCTGGTCGTTCACGGTTCAACTCGCTCTCACTCGCGCTCGCCCTCTCCCTCACCAGCGGCATGGCCCACGCCCTGCAGCCCGCCGCTGATCCTGCCCCGGCACCCGCCAACCAACCCGTGGCCGAGCCTGCCCGGGCCAACGAACTTCCGCCCGGCGACAACGGCCGCCGCGGCCTCGATGGTCCCGCAACCACGCTCGCCTTCAAGCAGGCCAGCGTCGAAGAGATCATCCCCTTCATCGTCTCCGCAACCGGCAAGGTCGTCATGCCCCAGCAAGACGTCCTCACTCGCAAGATCACCGTCCTCAACGACCGCCCGATCCCGCGCGAGCAAGCGCTCGACCTCGTGCTCCAAGCGCTGCAGCAGAACGGCATCGCAGTCGTCGAGACCGAGACCACCATCACCCTCCGCGATATCGGCGAGATCGTGCGGCAGGACGTGCCGGTCATTCCTCCTGAAGTCTCGGTCCTCGGGCGGCGAGATCTCGGTGCCATCGTGCAAAAGGTCTTCAAGCTCAAGCACAACACCGCTAAGAACGTCGGTGAGATCGTGAAGGACGCCGTCCCCGACTACGCCAAGCTCATCATCGACGAAGAGTCCAACCAGGTCGCCATCATGGGTCCGGTGGCGCTCCTCCAGCGAATGGAGCGCCTCATCGCCTCGCTCGATCGCCCGCCGTCGGGCGCGCTCCAGACCGAGACCTTCCGCCTCCGCTTCGCCGACGCCGAATCCATCAAGGCCAACATCGAAGACCTCTTCGGCGCGAGCGGCGCCGCCGGAGGTGCCAACCAGAACCGCAACAACCGCGGCGGGAACACCAACAACCAAGAGGGCGGCCGAGGCAACTTCCCCGTCTTCCGAATGGCTGGCCAGCCGGGTGCAGAGGCCGCTACCGCCTCCTCCAGCGAGGTCCGCGTCTCGGCCAACACCCAGCAGAACGCCGTGACGGTCGTCGCCGACCCAGCCATCCTGCAGCAGATTGGTGCTCAGATCAACGGACACTGGGACCTCGCCCTTCCCGACGAAGCCGTCGTCCCCAGGGTCTATGACCTCAAGCACAGCGACCCCGTCAAGGTCCGCGACCTCCTCGAAGGGCTCTTTGGTCGCAGCAATCCGCAAGCGGGCCGCACCGGCGGGCAGCAAGGCGGCGGACAGCAGGGAGGAGGCGGAGGCGGTACCGCATCGCAGGGTGTCGGCCGCCTCGCGGGCCAGTTCTCCTTCCAGGCTATCCCCGACGCGGGCCGACTCGTCGTCGTCAGCAAGAGCCACGACAACCTCTCCGTGATCGACCGCATCATTCAGGACCTTGACCAGCCGCAGACCGTGGGCCTCCCCACAATCATCGAGCTCAAGCACGCATCGGCCGAAGATCTCGCCGAGCAGCTCAACGCGCTCCTCGCGCAGGACGGCACACTCGCGCAGGTGCGCCGCACCGAGCGTGGCCTCTCGCAAGGCTCCTCCAACATCAGCCCCTTCAGCGAGGCCGCGGCCGACACGCAGGCAACCCAGCAGACAGCCGCCGAAGACGGCATCAGCACCACCGACTCACTGGCCTTCTGGTGGCAGCGCTCACGCACGCCGACAGACCGCCGCGCAAGCTCAAACCTCATCGCCGCCGTCCGCATCGTCCCCGTCTGGCGTCAGAACGCGCTGATGGTCACGGCCCCGCCGGAGTACAAGGACTCGATCGTGACGCTCGTCAGCCAGCTCGATAAGCCCGGGCGCCAGGTGCTCATCTCCGCGATCGTCGCCGAAGTCTCAAGCGAGGATTCCGAGCAGCTCGGCCTGCGCTGGAGCAGCCAGACCATCACGCCCACCAACGGCGACAACTCAATCTCCATCGGCAACAACGCCACCGGCACCTCCAACAACTGGGCCGGCAGCATCTTCGACACCTCTGTCCTCAACACCAACATCAACCTCAACGTGCTCCTCCAGGCCCTCTCACAGAAGCAGGGCGTCTCGATCATGAGCGAGCCGCGCATCTTTACCTCCGACAACCAGGAGGCCGAGTTCTTCGATGGCCAGGACGTCTCCGTCCCCACCAACTCGCAGACCACAGACAACGGCACCGTCACCCAGACCTTCGACTATCGCTCCGTCGGTGTTCAGCTCCGCGTACGACCTCGCATCACCATGCAGGGAGACGTTGATCTTCGCGTCAACCTCCAGCTCTCCTCCATCGCGCCAGACCGCGGCCCCAACAACAGCTTCATCTTCGACCGCCGCCAGACCACGACCCAGCTCATCGTGAAGGACGCGCAGACCATCGTCATCAGCGGCATCCTGCGCTCGGAAGACTCGGACATCGTCCGCAAGGTCCCGATCCTGGGCGACATCCCGCTGATCGGCCTCCTCTTCCAGAGCCGCGACAAGCAGAGGACCAACACCGAACTCCTCGTCTTCATCACGCCCGTCGTCGTCAACAACACCACCGACCTCGATGGCGTCAACGCGCCCTACCGCGACCGCCTCGACCAATTTCGGCAGGACCTTGAAGCCGTCTCGGGCAGAGCCGTCGATGTCGATGCGGACAGCAACAAAGAAAACCAGACCAGAATACCACCCGCACGCTCCGCCCCAACTTCCCCCTCCTCCCCTGCCACACCCCCCACGCCCTCCGCCCCCGCCAGCTCAACCTCTCCAGTCACCGGACCCACCGAATGAGCCTCTCGAACAAGGGCGCATCCTCTCCTTCATCGCTCGCGCGTACCACCCTCGTCGCGCGCCTCGCGCCCGCCCTCCGCACGCTCGTGCTCCTCGCCACGCTCTCTTCCCTTACCGCATGTGTCACAGAGCGCGTCCCGCGATCCGGCTCGCGCCCACTCTCATCCAGCGGCAATCGCAACGCCGCGCCAGTCGCCCTCCCCGATTCTCCGGTCGCAACACCAGCCAACCGCGCCCAGACCGTCACCGCGCGAGCGCAGGTCGCGATCCTCCCCCTCGGTTCCGTGCAATACGACGGCCAGCGCCTTCCCCTCGTTTCTGGCGATGGCCTCTTCGTCGCGGTCCAAAGCGGCGACGCCCCCGGCTGGGGCACGATCCTCGCAGATCGCTCGCAAGAGCCCGCCATTGGCACGCGCCTTGCCGTCTATTCACTTGCCACCAATAGCCTGAGCCCCATCGAGTGGGGCCAATCTCCAGAATCAGGCTGGATGCTCGCCAGCGGCTCAGATACCCGCGGCTTCCTCGCCGAGCGCGTCGAGCCCGACAGCTCACGCAACATCGCTCGCGTCGCGTGGCTCACCGGCCAGGTCGAGGTGCTCGTCCGCGACGGCCGCGTCAACGCGCACGCCTCCCTCACGCCGCAGGGCGAACTCATCTACGTCCGCAGGCCCGTCGGCTCGCCCGGTCCATGGGAACTCGTGATGCGCGACCGCACCGGCCGCGAATCCATCGCGCTCGCTGGCGGCGACGGCGCGTACTTGTACCCCGTCTCGTGCGCCGATGGCTCCCTCGTCTACGCCCTCGTCCACTCGCCCGGCGGCCTCGAAGTTCGCGCCATCCGCGTCCTGCGAAAGGACGGCAGCGACACCCGCGCAACGCTCGGCTCCGTCATCGTCCGCCGCACGCTCGAAGAGAGCACCGACGCCATCGGCGCCTATCAGGTCGGCACAACGATGCGCCCCGCCGCGCTCGCCAGCGGCACACCAGAGGCTCCATCTCGCGCCTCAATCGTCATGTTCAGCCCGCGAAACGGCCGCGCCGCAGTCCTCGATCCCACCGTCGGAGCCTTTGTCCCGCTCGCTCCCAAAAGCATCACCGCCGCACCCTCACCAACACCAACATCACCCGGCTACTACTGCACCACGCCCGACGGCCTCGTCTTCGCGCCATGGGGCGTCAAGGGTCCCGCGGCCCAGGGCGCCGTCCTCTTTGATGAGCCCTTCGTCGCTTGGCCCGCGCCAGCCTCCCCCGGAATCGCCCCGGGCCTCATCCTCATCGGCCCCGTCAAAGGCCAGGCCGACCGCCTCAGCGTGGTCCGCATGTTCGAAGTCCCCGCTGCCGAGCCAACCAAGCCCTGACAGAGCATCTCGCGGCAAGAAACCCCGGTTCAAACGTGCCAAGATCATCTTCTGCTCTGAGAGAACGCCATTCAGATCAGCCCGCACGTAGTCTGCACTTGGATCCGACGCCGAAGGCGTCATCGTTCGTAGCCGGTGATGAAGGAGGCTTCGAGACGCCACCACCGGAAAGGACGAGGATGATCATTCAACCCTGAAAGGGTTGTCGTGTCCGGCGATTGACATCAGTTGGACAACCCCTTTAGAGGTTGCGAGTCAGGTGCAACGCAATCCGGGGCTGTCGTCGCTTCGTTCCTCCACACCCCGGCTATGAACGGCCAGACCTTCGGCTTGAAGCACCGACGGCATATCTGAATGGCGTTCTCTGCTCTGAGAAGATGATCTTGGTCTTGCATCCAACGTCAGCAAAGGTAAGACAAATCGAACGCAGTGACGCAGAGCAGAGCACACTCGCGGAGAAGCGCCGCGAAGACCGGAGAAGATTCCGCAGCACGAGAATGTGGTGCAGTCAACCGATGCCCGCCAGTCAACTGACGGGCAAAGCCCCACGCCCCACGCACCAAGCATCAGAACCCCAAAAGCCACTTCGCCACTTCGCCACTCGACCACTTCGCCCTCCCCCAGTGTCTAATCCCAGTTCACAGCGCCTCCGCTTCTCTGTCTTCCTCCCTAACTCTCCGTCTTCCTCTGCGTTCTGCAATGTTGCCAGAAGCTTGATCGCTTGTGATCCCTCTCCGCATCGTCGCGATTCTCTCGGCACCTCCGCGTTCTGCGTCTGCCTTCCCCCAGTGCCTCCTCTTCCCACCCGCGTACGGTTGCCCGCGACGTGGACGATCTCCTCAAAAACTTCCGAACGCGTGCCGAGGCTTGCCTGCCCATTGATCGAGGGCGATTGCTCAGCAGGCTCCGCGCGCTCGCGGGCCCGCCGCCGCAGTCGCCCGCGCTCCAGGATCCCATCGCACTCTTCACGCGTCTCCTTGGGCAGGCCGAGGCCCGTCTCGCGCAGCGCCGCGCGCTGGTTCCAAAGCTCACCTTCCCCGAAGAACTCCCCGTCTCGCAGCGGCGCGACGAGATCGCCGCCGCCATCACCAAGCACCAGGTCATCGTCGTCTGCGGCGAGACCGGCTCGGGCAAAACAACGCAGCTCCCCAAAATCTGTCTCAGCCTCGGCCGCGGCATCCACGGCATGATCGGCCACACCCAGCCGCGCCGCATCGCCGCCCGCAGCGTCGGGCAGCGCATCGCCGAAGAGCTCAGCTCCCCACTCGGCGGCGTCGTCGGATACAAGGTCCGCTTCGGCGACAAGACAAGCCCCTCAACGCTCGTCAAGCTCATGACCGACGGCATCCTCCTCGCCGAGACGCAGGGCGATCGGATGCTCGATGCCTACGACACCATCATCATCGACGAGGCCCACGAGCGCGGCCTCAACATCGACTTTCTCCTCGGCTTCTTGCGCATGCTCCTGCCCAAGCGCCCCGACCTCAAGGTCATCGTCACCAGCGCCACCATCGATCCCGACCGCTTCTCACGCCACTTTGCCAACATCGGCGGCAACGTCGGACCCGCGCCCGTCATCATGGTCAGCGGCCGCACCTATCCCGTCGAAACCTTGTACCGCCCACCCGGCGAGGACGGCCTCGACGAGCGCGACGAAGGATTCCAGAAGCAGCTCCTGATGGCCGTCGGCGAGGCCGCGAGCTACGGCGATGGCGACATGCTCATCTTCCTCTCCGGCGAACGCGAGATCCGCGAGACCGCGGAGATGCTCGAGAACCATCATGTCAGGAGTGTCCGTGGCGCACCCTCGACCATCATCCTCCCCCTCTTCGCCAAGCTCACGGCAGAAGAGCAGATGCGCGTCTTCCAGCCGCACCCCGGCCGCAGGATCGTGCTCGCAACCAACGTCGCGGAGACCAGCCTCACCGTGCCGGGCATCCGCTTCGTCATCGACCCCGGCCTCGCGCGCCTCAATCGCTACTCGCCCAAGACCAAGGTGCAGCGCCTCGAGATCGAGGCCGTCTCTCGCGCCAGCGCCGACCAGCGCAAGGGCCGCTGCGGCCGAATCGCACCCGGCGTCTGCATACGCCTCTACTCCGAAGAGGACTACGCCTCGCGCCCGCAGTTCACCGACCCCGAGATCGTCCGCACCAATCTCGCAAGCGTGATCCTGCAGATGAAGGCGCTGCGCCTCGGCAACGTCGATGAGTTCCCATTCCTTGATCCGCCCGACCCCAGGCTCATCAAGGACGGCTACGAAACGCTGCACGAGCTCGGCGCCGTCGATGACAAGGGCGAGCTCACCGATGTCGGCCGCGATCTCTCCAAGCTTCCGATCGATCCGCGCATCGGCCGCATGGTGATCGCGGCCGTCGAGGAGAAAGTTCTTCCCGCGGTCCTCGTTATCGCCGCGGCCATGAGCGTGCAGGACCCGCGCGAGCGCCCGCTCGATAAGCAGAGCGAAGCCGACGAAGCGCACGCCATGTTCCGCGACGAGCGCAGCGACTTCCTCGCGCACCTTAAGCTCTGGCACTTCTGGAAGGACAACAAGCGCCACCTCTCCGGCAGCAAGCTCCGGCGCATGTGCAAGTCCTGCTTCCTCTCGTACGTGCGATTGCGCGAGTGGGACGAGATCCACGCGCAGCTCTCCGACCTCGTCGGCGGCATGCTCGCAGACATGGAACGCCGGCGCATCGCCGCGAGCGCGCAGCGCCACGGTCGCGCCGTTCCCGTCGCGCAATCACCAAGGCAAGACGGCCGCCATCCCGGCGACCGAGGCCAAAGCCGCGGCAACGTGCCAGAGCAGATCCCGCAACAGGTGCCAAACCAAGTGCCGCAGCAAGCACCAGAGCAATCCACGCAGCCAGCCCCGCACCCCGGCCAAGGCCGCGGCCCCGCACGAGCCGATCACCGCAACTCGCCCGCGCCCCGCGATCAACGCGGCGATCGCAACCAGCACAACACTCGCACCGTGACCAGCGACCGAAGCTCGCGCCACGAGCGCCACCACGCCACGCACCTTGAAAATGTGCCAAAAGTCCTCGCAGACGCCGCGCAGGTCGCGAAGATCCATCGCGCGCTCCTCACGGGCCTGCTCGCAAACCTCGGCCTCAAGACCGAGACCGGCGACTATGTCGGGCCCCGCGGCACAAAGTTCCGGATCTTCCCCGGCTCTGCGCTCTTCAAGAACGGCCCCAAGTGGCTCATGGCCTCCGAGGTCGTCCGCACCACCGCGATGTACGCGCGCAGCGTCGCGGGCGTCGAGCCAGAGTGGATCGAAGAGCTCGGCCAGCACCTCATCAAGCGCTCCTACTTCGATCCGCACTGGCACGCAGAGAGCGGGCGCGTCGTCGCCTTCGAGCGCGTGCAGATGCTGGGGCTTGAGCTCG
>JBBQGR010000080.1:0-8579 GCA_038323185.1 Phycisphaerales bacterium
ACGAGGATCGGGAGAACGCAAAGCCTCGCGGTCGTGCTCACACAGGTCAGCCAAGAGGCAGCTTGCGATCCTCAAAGCCCCTGTCAAAGGTCACGCCCGTCCAAGTGCGCCCGCGACAACGCCGCCCTTGCTCGTAGCAAGGGACGCCAGGACCACCCGTGCGCACAAGGGAAACCTCATCTCATTAGGAGGCCTCCGACCAAACGGTCGGAGGTACTCATTCGCGTCATCAAAGTCGTCGGCCCTACAACGACTTCGATGCTCCCCCCTCCCTGCCTCCCTGCCTCCCTGCTTCCCTCCACAAAACCCCATACTCTTCCACCCATGACCACCGCCAAGCAAGTCCAACCCGCCGTTCGCAACTCAGCGAGCGAGACCTCTTCCGAGCGTCTGCTCTCCGTGCGCGATCTCAAGGCCTACTTCCCCATCCGCACCGGCCTCCTCCAACGCGTCACCGGCCACGTCAAGGCTGTCGACGGCGTCTCCTTCGAGATCGGCAAGGGTGAAACACTCGGCCTCGTCGGCGAGTCCGGCTGCGGCAAGACCACCGTCGGCCGCGCCATCCTGCGCCTGATCCCCACCACCGCCGGAACCGTGGTCTTTGAGGGCCACGACATGCTCGCCGCACGCGGAGCCGAGCTCAAAGGCCTTCGCCGCAACATGCAGATCATCTTCCAGGATCCCGCCAGCTCCCTCAACCCGCGCATGCGCATCGGCACCATCCTCGCCGAGCCCCTGCTCGTCCACGGACTCGTCACCGATAAGGCCGAGCTGCGTGAGCGCGTCGCCAGCCTTCTCGTGCGCTGCGGCATGCCGAAGGCCGCCGCAGACCGCTACCCGCACGAGTTCTCCGGCGGCCAACGCCAACGCATCGGCATCGCACGCGCCCTCTCCCTCGAGCCCAAATTCATCGTCTGCGACGAGCCCACCAGCGCCCTCGACGTCTCGATCCAGGCCCAAATCATCAACCTCCTCATGGACCTCCAGTCCGAGTTCGGCCTCTCGTACCTCTTCATCAGCCACGACATGAGCGTGATCCAGCACGTCTGCCGGCGCATCGCGGTGATGTACAAGGGCAAGATCGTCGAGTCCGGCACCCGCGACGAAGTCCTCTTTGACGCGCAGCACAAGTACACACAGAGCCTCCTCAGCGCCGTGCCGATCGCCGACCCAACCAAGAAGCGTCAACGCGTGCCCTTCGACGGAGGCGCTATGTAGCCGCCCCTCGCCATCCATCAACACACTTCTACCTCCATCCGCGATCCAAAGGAACGATCCACGTGGCAAGCCATGCGGCAACCATCCGATTCGCAACCGAGGCCGACGTGCCCACCGTCCTCCGCTTCGTGCGCGAGCTTGGTGAGTACGAGAAGGCCCTCGATCAGGTCGTCGCGACCGAAACGATGCTGCACGAGCACATGTTCGGCCCCCTCGTTCCCGGACGCGCCCGCGTCGAATGCCTCATCGCCGAGATCGACGGCGAACCCCGCGGCTTTGCCCTCTTCTTCCACAACTTCTCGACCTGGCTCGCGCGCAGCGGCATCTATCTCGAAGACCTGTACGTCACGCCCGCGGCCCGAGGCACCGGGCTCGGCATCAAGCTCCTCCGCCAGCTCGCGGCCATCGCCGTGCAACGCGGCTGCGGACGCATGGAGTGGGCCGTGCTGAACTGGAACGAGCCCGCCATCAAGTTCTACAACTCCATCGGCGCCACCCCACTCTCCGAGTGGACCTACTACCGCCTCAAGGGCGAAGCGCTGGCCAATCTCGCCGCGCAAGCGGGAGCACCCGAGTCCACGCCACGAAATCAAATGCGGTAGACTCCGAACGATCCACCGAGCGGAGAGAAGCGTCCGGGCCGGAAGCCAGGCGCGCAGGAGTAAGCAATGACCACGACCCCCACGACCCCCACAACCCCGACGATCGCAACCACGACAAGCCAGCCCATGACCGAGTCCGATCGCGTCAACGCGCTCGCACTCTGCGTCATGGCCTCCATGGCCGACGGCGGCAAGAGCGACAGCGAACGCAACCACCTGCGCGACATGATCGCCTCGCTGGGTGAGAACGGGTCGAACGAGCTCGCAACGCTCTACGGCAAGGCCGCGATGGGCCAGTTGGACGCCGCGGCCGTTGGAGCAAAGCTCTCGAGCCCCGCTGTGAAAGAGAGCGCGTTCCAGATGGCAGTCCTCGTCTGCGAGGCCGACGGCGGACTCAACGACGCAGAGACAAGCTTCCTCCAGAACCTTCAGCGCGCACTCGGCATCGGCGACACCGCGGCGAGCCTCGCGCTCGGCCAGGCCGACGACATGCTCGCGGTGAACCTCGCAACACCACCCGCCGCAGTGGCCGCGATGATGCTCACTCCCCCGCCGCTGCCCGTGCCCGCCAGCGCCGCTGGCTCCTCGTCACGCAGCATCGATCCCGCAACGTCGAAGGAGATCGACGCGGCCGTGATGAAGTACTCGGTCCTCAACGCCGCGCTCGAGCTGCTGCCGCAGAACCTCGCCACCGCCGCAATCATCCCGCTGCAGGTCAAGATGGTTTACGGCATCGGCGGCCGCTACGGCTATTCGCTCGATACCGGCCACATCAAGGACTTCCTCGCAACCATCGGCATCGGCGCTACATCACAAGTCCTCGAGAGCTACGCGCGACGCATGCTCGGCGGGCTCATCGGCACCTACGGCGGCTCACTCGGCAGCAAGATCGGCGGCCTGCTCGGAGGCTCCATCGGCGCCACGGTCGCGGGCGGTTCGGGCAAGGTCGCGGGCTCCGCCGTTGAGTGGGGCGCGGGGCCGATCATGACCTTCGCCACGACCTACGCCATTGGTCAGGTGGCGAAGGCCTACTACGCGGGCGGACGCACACTGTCAACGGACATGCTGCGCCGGATCTTCACCGAGCAAAGCCAGCAGGCCTCATCAATGTACGAAACCTACCGGCCGCAGATCGAGCAGCAGGCCAAGGGCGTCAACCCCGCGCAGCTCCTCGCGATGGTCCGGGGCAAATAGAAGAGCGTCTCACGCCGCACGGCGCGAATGTGCCAGCAGCCGGTCGTATCGCGCACGATGCTCGGGATCACGCAGCACCGAATACGCCTTGCTGATGTTGGAGAAGTGGAACGCCGCTTCGGATTCTCTGTTGTTGTCGGGGTGGTACTGCTTCGCGCGAGCGTGATACGCCGACCGGATCTCAGGATCCGACGCACCACTCGAAACACCAAGGACGGCGTACAGGTCTTCAACTTCGATGGTCGCGACGGCAAGCTCCGTGACACGCTGGCCGCCACTCGGGAGGGAGGCATTCGCGGTGCAACCGGGACACAGCGATTCGAGCAACGTGCGCAGCGCACCGACATCCGTCTCCACAAACCGAAGGCCCATCTTCGCCGCACTGAACAGAGGCCGAGATACCCACACGACCTTGGCCACAACCTTAAGCACGCCCGAGCCGCGCTTGATCGTGAGCTGCAACACCTCGTTCGCATTGATCGGCGACTCGCCCTTGCAACGGATGCGCACACCAGAGAGCGAGATGTCCTCGATCTCACCAAGCACGCAGGACAGACCGCTTGCCGTGTAGCGATCAGCGGACCGGTCATTCTCAGACCCGTCGCGCTTCAATCCCTTGGATGTCCACCATGACGCCATGGTGAAAGGATCGGGCCGCGGGCGGCACGGATGTAGATGTGGTGGCGGGTTGGAAGCGGGCGGAGCCGACGGTCGTGAGGAGTGTGTGGTCTGCGCTGGCAGTGAGGGAGGGCCACATGAAGAGTGAGCAAGTTGCCCAGCTCGGACTAGCCGAGCACGCCGCGATCCCAGAGCGCGAGGTTGATCATCGGCCAGGCGAGCCTGAAGAGTTGCTGAGGATGCGCCGCAACAGTCTGGATCGCGGCCGTGCTGAAGCACTCTTCAACGAGCGGGCTTGCGTGCAGCTCGCTCGCGTGCGCATCGAGCCACTGGTCAAATGGCAGCGGAAAGCTGGCCTTGGGACGCGCGATGATGGCGCTGGGAACTACGTCTTCAAACGCGCGGCGGAGCGCGATCTTGGTGCCCTCTACACCGCGGTCTGCGCCGAACTTGAGCGACATCGGGAGCGACTCCGCAAGCTCCGCGATCGCGATGTCCGCGATCGGCGTGCGACCTTCGACCGAGGCGAGCATCGTCGCGGTATCGAGCCGCGCGAGAAGGCCCGCAAGATTCACGCGGCGAAGATGTCGCAGCGTGAGTTGCAGCCGATCATCATCAGCGTCGCTCGCGAGCTGCGTGAGCTGGTCCTCGTACGCCGCGATGAGCGACTCGTCCTGCTCGCCTCGCGCAAGGAAGGTCTCGTTGAGCACGGCGGGCTTGGAATCAGATGGAATCCACGCGGCATCGTGGAGCACGTGGATCGCCAGATCGCGCATCGATGGCGGCGAGTGTGGGCTGCACGAGGCAAAGAACCGCGCCGCGTTTGCCATCGGAAGTTCGTAGCCCGCGAAGAGCTCATCGGCACCCTCGCCGGAGATCGCGACGATGTTGCCATCGCGCCGCAGCCGCGTCGCGACCTCGTTGATCGCGATCTCGTTGGGCGTCGAGAGTGGCACGCCAATACCCTGCACCATCTCGGCCCAGCGCTGCGTGAAGAGCTCTCGCGTGATGTGGACCTCGGCATGGCGAGTGCCGAGCGAGCTCGCGACATCGCGCGCGAACGTGAGATCGTCGGCTACTTCGGCAGCGCCGTGCTGAGGCGGCGCGCCGGCGGCGTACGTGTGCAGATTTGTGCCGAGCGTGCGGCGCGCGAGTGTTGCGGTGATGGTGCTGTCGAGGCCGCCACTGAGAAGGCAGCAAGTCGGAACATCCGAGCGAAGGTGCAGCGCAACGGAGGACTCAACCGCTACGCGAACCTGATCGATGAGATGGGCGTGGCTCGCGCGTGCCGCGATGTGCCGCCGGGGCGATTGCGGCGTGACGCTGCGCGGCGTCAGCATCGCATCATCGAGATTGAACTCGAGTGCTTCGCCGGGCGCAACTGCGCTGACCCCTTCGAACATCGTCCGCTCGCCGAGCGTGGTGCGGAGCGTTGTTCGGATCGTGGTGAGGTACGAGTTGAGCGTCGTGAAGTCCGGCCGGCGCGTGACCCACGGCAGGCGCAGCAGCGGGCCGGGCTCGCTCGCGAACGCAACCGTCGCAACGCCGCGGGCGATGTGGCGCGTCCAGTAGAGGGGCTTGATGCCGAGCGGGTCGCGCGCAAGGAGGATGGTGCGCTGGCGTGGATCGTGGAACGCCACTGCGTACATGCCGCGCAGCCGCGGCAGCGCGGCGGAACCCCACTCGCACATCGCGGCCAGAAGCGTGTGCGTGTCGCAGCTCGAGTCGAACGTGTGGCCGCTCGCCGCAAGAAGCGTGCGCAGATCCCCATCGTTGTAGAGCTCGCCGTTGTAGACGAGCGATGGCGATTCGTCGCGAGAGCGATCTCGCGCCGCGGCGACGATGGGCTGGTGGCCCGCGTTGGAAGTGTCGATGATCGCGAGGCGGCGGTGCGCAAGCTGGACGCTCCCACGCGTCAGGAGTCCCGCTCCATCGGGGCCGCGATGCGCGAGGAGATCGCGCAGGACCGCAAGGCGGGCCTCATCAAGCGGGGGCGGAGATCCGGCGGGCGAGAAAAGGCCCAGAATGCCGCACATAGTGCGAATATCGGATGGGCGCGGCGGCCACCGACAGGATTGGCGCGGGATGGTGGCGGAGATTTTCGCGGACACGCCACGTGCGGGCTCGCGACGGATGTGGTAGATTCTTGCGGTCGGCGGATTCTGTGCCGTCGGTCCGTTGTGTGCCCTCGGAAGAACGCGTGATCATGTCTGATCCGCGTGATCGGTTGATCTTCGGATGAACCTGCGGCACGCCGCTCTGGCGTGCACGCGAAGGAGGCGCTGCGATGCGGAGAGATTCGATCAGGCTCGATGCGGACGGAACACTCGGAGTAGGCCAGGGCGCTGGCGGTGGGCTCGGTGCCGTGAACCCCGCCGCGCCGGTACGGCTGGACGCGGGCTCGCCCAAGATCCAGGCCTTCACCAACACCGGTCTCGCGACGGCGAAGAAGCACGAAGCGAACTGGAAGCGCTCACCCAACGCCACGGGCTCGGGCGCGATCCACATGCGCACGTTCCACTGCAAGCTCTCCGACGACGCGATCACGTTCATCGATCAGCAGGTCAACGAATGGCTCGACGCCCACCCGCAATACGAGGTGAAATTCGCGACCAGCAACATCGGCGAGTGGTCGGGCAAGCTCGGCAAGGAGCCACATCTGGTTGTGCAGGTTTGGGTGTGAGGCAAAGCGACGATCCGATGTAGGGGAACTCGTCGCAACATCAGGCACATCGATCCAGCGCTCGCCACGCGCGGCACGCCATCACGTATCTAGGAGCACGCGTCCGTTTCCTCGTCCTTCTCATCGGCGAGCAGACACAGTCGAGCCACGCCACATCTTGCACGCTTAAAGCGTGTTCGGGCTGCGCGAGGCTTGGACTTATTGAGCCATGGTGTTGTCACAGCGTCGTCACGGTGGCCCAGCATGCGGGCCGCGCATGCGCTCAACCGTTGATCTGGCAACTTCTACGCATAGCTTTCCCGACCTGCCGGCCGCGGCCTGAACGCCGGGCGGAGAACGGATGCTGTCTCGACACGACATGCACGATGAGGAACCGCCGATGTTCTACGACAGCCCGGTCCGGTACGAGAATGCCCGCATCCACGCCGCCGCAATCTACTGCTCGGATGGGCGCGTGGGGGCGCACTTTGATGATTTCTTGCACAACGGCCTGTCGCTACCGCGCTACGACCGCGTGTCTCTTCCCGGTGGACCGGCCTGCATCGCCGGGCATCCGCAGGCGCATCTTGAGGAGCAGGGCGTCGTGGACGAACTGAAGTTCTTGCTTGAGGTACATGGGGTGAAGCGATTGGTGCTGCTCGCACACCAGGGCTGCGCGTTCTACGCGACGCGGCTGGAGCTCAAAGAGCCGCGGCTTGAGCTCGTGCAACGCGCCGACCTCGTCCGTGCCGCGGCGTTCGTTCACCGCGTCACCGGGATCGATGCCATCGATGCCTACTTCGCCCGGCTGGTTGAGGGGCGCGTTCGGTTTGAGCAAGTTGAGGTGTGAGCACCACGATCAGCCGACCAGAACGCACGATAAAGGCCAGCTTCTTCTCAAGCGAGATCCGCGAGAAAGCCACGTTCGAAGCGACCCTGCCGCTTCGCCTTTCGAAGGCCCTTACTCCTTCCCGATGTCCGTGCGCATCTGCAATCCCGCAAACTCGATGCACGCGGCGGTGGCGTAGGCGTTGTCGCGGGCCTTCTGTAGTGTGTCGCCGAGGGCGGTGATTCCGAGCACTCGTCCGCCGTTGGTGATGATGTTGCCGTCTGATGCTCGCTTGGTTCCGGCGTGGAAGACCATGGCGTCTTTTCTGGATGCGGCCTCGTTCAGACCGGAGATGATGGCTCCGTTCTTTGGCTTGTCGGGGTAGCCCTCGCTGGCGATGACGATGCAGCAGGAGGGGCGTGGATCCCACTCGACTCTTGCGTCTTCGAGGCGGCCTTCGCAGGTGGCGAGCATGAGTTCGAGCAGGTCGCTCTTCATTCGCATCAGGATGGCCTGGCACTCTGGATCGCCGAATCTTGCGTTGAACTCGAGGACCTTTGGCCCTGCGTGGGTGAGCATGATTCCGGCGTATAGAACGCCGCGATAGGGAATCTCTTCGCGGCGGAGCGCGTCGAGCGTCGGGACAAGAACGTCGCGCTCGATGATGGCCATGGTCGCGTCGTCGAGCGTGGTGCTTGGACAGAAAGCGCCCATGCCGCCGGTGTTGGGGCCCTGGTCGTTATCGCGGAGGCGCTTGTGGTCCTGGACGGGGGGAAGAATGAGGAGCGTGGTTCCATCGGTGATGGCGAGAACGGAAACTTCGGGCCCTTCGAGGCGCTCTTCGATGAGGATGCGTGAGCCAGCGTTGCCGAAGGCTCGCTTGACCATGATGAGGTCGATGGCGTCGATGGCTTCGTCGAGCGTGGCGGGAACGATGACGCCCTTCCCCTTGGCGAGGCCCGCGGCCTTGATGACGGGCAGGTCGGCGCGCGGGGCGCGGTAGGCCTTGGCAGCGTTGGTTGCGAAGGCGATGAGGGCGCTGGTGTCGCCGCCGGGGAGCTTGAAGGCGCCGCTGTTCTTGATGAGGGTGAGGTCGGCGCTGGTGAGTTGCTGCTTGTCGAGCGAGGCGCGGCCGACGCGGAGGATGGCGTCGAAGGCGCGGAGGCGGAGCGCAGTGTCGCCGATGGCTTCGAGGCGCTGGAGGAGGCCGGTGAGTCTCTCGTCGTCGCCGATTCGGCTCTCGATGTATTGGCGTGCGCTGGCGGCATCGGCGAAGGTGCGGGCTTCGCCGGTTGGAATGGAGGCGCTGCGCATCAGGGCCTTGGACCAGGCCTTGTCGCCCTCGATGCGTGCGGCTTCGGCGCGCGGACCGAAGACGCGGCAGGTGGGTGTTTCGAGCTTGTCAGCGAAGCCCTCGACGAGCGGATCTTCGGGGCCGATGACGACGAGGCCGATC
>JBBQGR010000081.1:0-8576 GCA_038323185.1 Phycisphaerales bacterium
GCCAATCGGCACAGACCAGACCCAACGTTGTGTACCGGCGGAGCCACAACGGGCATGCAAAGTACCAAGGCCGCGGCCCGCCACCTGCCCCCACGGTTCTGCGATGAGGAGGTCGCGCACACCGTCGCCTTGGGCATCGTCCACGATCACAAGATGGTGGCCGAAGATTCCGTTCCCGTTTGGCGCCGCAACCACAGTGGACTGCGTGCCGCGTTCGATGGTCACGACTCAAGCGGAAGGGCTCAGCGTGACGACCCAATTCTTCGCGAAGCGAGAGAGGTCATAGGACTCGAAGGGCACTTCGGCATGACTGGCCGCACAGGTCGCGAGTGTGGTCAACATGACGGTGGCGAGACGAAGATTTAGCATGACACGATCCTTCAGCGTGGTGTGCGATTTTTCGACGCCCGAAAATCTAGCAGCTTGTAATGCTGATGTCTACATCGGGATATAAGCATCGGATTATGTGCTGAGGAGGTTACGGAGAGTCGATCGGGAAGAACTCGGCGATGAGTTTGTCGGCGTATGGGAGTGCATCGACGAGTGCTTCCATTGTGACGTCGGCGATGTGTTCGGGGGCTGGGACCTTGAGCTCTTTGGCGAGGTCTGGGCGGATGGGGATGTTGGCCGAGTCGCTGAGGGCGAGGGCGCGCTCGACATCGGCGGAGAGGAGGTAGTTGAGGAGACGCAGGGCTTCGTTGGGGTGCGGGCCGCCGCGCACAATGCCGACGGTGTTGGGAATCACGATCGTTCCCGCGGCCTTCAGCCCCGTCACCTTGACGCCCGGCTTGTCAAGGCCTTCGAAGGACATCTCTACCGGCCACTTGTTGCGCTTGCCAGCGACGACATCATCGGTGTCGGTGAGGCCGACGTCGATCTCGCCGGTAGAGAGGGCCTGAACGACGGCGGAGTTGCCCTCATAGAGACGGACGCCGTGGGCCCTGAGCTTGCCGAAGAAGTCGCGGGCTTCTTCCTGTCCGTGGATCGCGACGATGGCGGCGATGTGCGTGCGGGTGGTGCCGAACTGGGGGCGGGCCATGCCGATGCGGCTGGCGAAGGGGGCGTTGAGAAGATCGCGGAGCTTGGTGGGCGCGTTGGCCTTGGTGACGCGGTTGGTGTTGTACGCGATGACGCGTGCGCGCTCGGCGAAGCCGTACCAGGTCTTGTCGAGTGCGCGCAGACCCGCGGGCCAGCCTTCCTTGAAGTCGACCTCGGCTTTGGAGATGCTGGGTGAGAGGATGCCGGTCTTGGAGAGTAAGATGGTGCCCAGGGCCTCGTTGCTCCACCAGACATCGGCCTTTGGTGCGTCCTTCTCGGCGAGGAGGCGCTCGACAAGGCCGGTGGTCTTGGTGGCTTCGGTGTCGCCGACGATGCGGACCTTAATCCCCGTCTTCTGCGTGAAGGCGTTGACGATCGGGCGGGTGATGTGCATGTCCGAGCTGGTGTAGAGGACGACCTCGCCGCCAGCGGCCTCCTCGTTGAGTGAGCCCTTGGCAAAGCTCCAGCTCGCGATGGCGAGGGAGCCGCCAGCAACGATCAGGAGCGCCACGGCGATCAGGCTCTTCTTGGCCGCGTCCATCGCGCGCCAGGAATCGAGCGCGGCACGCGCGCGCCATCGCATGTTCTCACGGAACTGGATCCAGCGGTCGCCTCGGTCCATGCGGTGGGTCCTTGTGGTGCGAGAAGCGCGTCGCTTCGTGGGGTTAGGGTAGAGCACGTCCTGGTTCGGGGACCATTGAGCGAGCGCGATCTCGATCCGGTAAGCGAGAAGAGGAAGATCCTGAGCGACAACCTTCCGGAGCTGGCCGGGGTCAACTCCCCGGCACACATGCACCAGAGTGTTCCGCATGGCGACCATCTGTCCCCATGGCACGGTGGGAAGACGCGCTCTTCCGGAGTCGGTGACTAGTGCCGCGGCCTCGCCGATTTCCTGGACGGCATTGCCGAGCGTGGCGCGAGCAGCATGTGTTCGAGACGCTCTGCATCTCCGGGCCCGCCCTTCTCACGCTGCATAACGCAGGCTCGTGTTGGTCCGGATCTGGTCGCGCGATCGAGGCGAAAGCATGGCAGGCGTATGAAGGTGAACCTCACGTCCGAAGGCTTGGCTGAGCTCGATCTGCATTCGGGCGAAGCCGAGAAGGCTCGGTTCGCGTGCGGCCTCGAATTCGACGAGCACATCGATGTCAGACTCGGGCGAGGAGTCGGCGCGAAGGACTGAGCCAAAGAGCCAGAGCGCGCGGATCGAGTGGCGCTGACAGAAGGCGGCGAGCAGGCCATCAGAGATTGTGGGGGTTGTGGCGACCATGGGTGGAAGCGTGGAGCAAGGTGCATCAGGCGGTTGTGGGTTTCTCGCTCTGCTGGTTGGCGGGGCCGCGAGGTGAGGACCACGATCATTCCGCCAAAGCTCGGAACGATCGTGGCACCAGACATGGTGAACGCAACTCGTCTACTTGCCGCCTTATTCGTCGGTTTCGGCGGGCTTGGGGGCGGGCTTTTCTGACTTGACCTTGCCTTCCAGAGTTCCGAAGTAGTGCTTGACGGCGTTGTGGAGTTCGCGGGGGACTTGCTGGCTCTCGACGGCTTCGGCCGCGGCGGCGCTGCTGGCGGCGACGGCGTCGCTGAACTCGGCCTTGCTCTCGCCCTTGACCTGCTGGCCGTAGACGAGGCGGGTTCCGATGATGGGGCCCTGGCCGGTCTTGGTCTTGGCCTTGCTCTTCTCGACCGTGAAGTCGACGGCCTCGGCCTCGGGGCTGGCGCCGTTGCCCTGGCCGGGGCCGCCACTGCCGCTGCCGCGCTTGTTGCTGCTGCCCTGACGCCATCCGCCTTGGCCACCCTTGCCGGGCTGGTCGCCATTGCCGTTTCCGTCGCCAATGCACTGCCCACCGAGCTCGGCGAGCTGCTGCTTTGCCTCATTGAGGGCGGCGTCGAGGTTCTCCATGTCGCTCTCCATCATCTCGGAGTTGGAGAGTTCCTGGGAGAGTTCCTGCATGCCCTCGGCACCTTCCTGCTGGAGGCCTTCCTGAGTCATGCCCTGTGCCATCTTGCTCATGGATTCGCTCATGCTCTGGGCGCTCTTGCATTCGCCCATGCCAGACTTGCACATCTTCATGAGTTCCTGCTTCTGCTCTTCGGAGAGGCCCTTGATCTGTTCGAGTGCTTCCTTCAGGGCCTGCGGGTCGGTGGCGGCCTTCTGCAAGAGCTCCTTGGCCTTTTCCTTGTCGAGGCCGGCTTCTTCGAGCTTCTTGGCGAGGGCGTCCTTGTTCTCGGAGATCTTCTCGAGCTGCTTGGCGAGGTTCTCCATCTGCTTCTTGGCGTCTTCCTTCTGCTCGGGCGACATTGCATCGCTGGCGAGCTGCTGCTTCATCTGCTCCAGGGCTTCCTGGGCCTTGTTGAAGTCGCCTCGGGCGAGTGAGCGTGAGAACTCATCCAGGGGGCCGGGGCCGGGCTGGCGGAGCTGGCGCATGGCGTCCTTGAGGGCCTCCATCTGGTCGGCCTTCTCGCCTTCCTTCATGCCTTCGAGCTTGTCTGTCATGTCGGTGAGCTTCTTGACGGCGGCGCGGCGGATGGCTTCGGGGTCGTTGTCGGTGGGTTTCTGCTCGGCGGAGGCTTCCGCGCCTTCCTCATCGATGAACTCGATCTTGGCCTTTGCGAGCATTTCCTTGACCTTGTCGGTGCGCTGCTGGACGTCGGCCTTGACCGCGGTCACTTCGCGGACGCGGTCCTCGGCGGCGGTCTGCTTGGCCCAGATGCCCATGACGTCGATCACGGGGACCGCGATCCAGACGACGAGGAATGCGAGTGCCGCTCCGACGGGCACGGGCCAGAAGCGAGGAGCCTGGATCGGGATGGCGCGACCAACCTGGACGCTCGCGGCGGTGCGCTGGGCGTTCTCAACGACGGCGCGGCCCCAGGCGTCCTGGCTCTTCTCGAAGCAGATCGCGGTTGAGAGAGCCTCCCGCAGGCCGGCGCGCTCGTCGAGCTCGCGAGCGACGGCGGAGGTTGACTTGCGGCGAAGGAGCGACCAGCCTGTGGCGAGGGCGAGGACCGCAACTGGAGTCCAGATCACGATCGGGCCCCAGAGGGGTGCAAAAGTCGCGCCGAGCCCGAAGACGCGCTCGACGAGGCGAGCGAGGATCGCGAGTGCGATGGCGACGGTCGCGAGGATCGCGAGGGTGCGGAACCAGTGGATGAGCGTGAGCCGCCACGAGGCCCGCGAGACGATGCTGTAGATCTGATTCATGCCGCCACTCCTGCGCTGCCGGAGAACACCGGTCCATCTTGAACCCGACCGTGTAACCCTGAACCCGACCGTGTAACCCTGAACTCAATCTGCTAGGCCTGAACTTCACCCGCCATCGAGCCTGGGGCGTGTCCCGGACTGGACCCCCAAGAGCCTATCACCAAACCCTTTGAAGTATCGGCCCAATCCGCTCTCGCCGCTTCAATGCTCACACTCTGGGCACATTCTCTGACGTTGTACGGACCAAATAGGTTCGCGTTGCAGACCTTTTCGGGCTCACTTGTCCTGTCAATGGCTCTGTCACTGGCTCCCTCTTCCTTCTCCCGCCGGACCGACCACCCTACCTCTCCACGATCTGTGTCCCTGGGGTTCACATGGCCTCACGCCCCCCCGGGCTGACTTGCTTGCCCAATACCGTTCACAAACCGATCACAGTGTACCAAACATAGCCCGATCAAGGAATCTTGTCAAGCGGCAGCGCATCAGTTCGGCATTCGTGCTAAGACATCGGACATGTCCGCATCGGCCGCGAACCCGACCCAGACGCTGGTGACGCCCCAGACAGGCTCCGCGGGCGTTGGGCGTGCCGTTCCGACCGAGCCCGAGGTTTTACTGGCGGCGGACTGGGCCCTCCAGTTCTCATCGATCCATTCGCGCCGGATGTGGTGGTTCCAGATTGGCCTTGCGATGGTGTGCGGGGTGATGATCGTGGGGCCGCAGTCTTCGGTGGAGCTGGCGGCGATCGGGATTGCGGTGATGGCGCTGATGCGTCTGCCGTGGGGATGGCGCTCGACACTGGCGCTGTTTCGGACGCCGCTCTTCTGGTGCGCCCTTGCGTGGGTGGCGTGGCTGGCGCTCTCGCTGCTTTGGAGCGCGGACAGAACGCATGGGTGGCAGGAGGTCGGAGGGTTTCGCTGGATCTACATCGGGTTTGGGTTGTGGCTGATCATGGATCGGCGGCGATGGATCACGCTCGCGCTCGCGGCGGGCTTTGCTATTGCGTGCGTTGTGCAGATTGGCGATTGGGTTGGGCACGCGAGCGAGATCAAGAGCCTGGCGTGGAACCATCCGCTGCGGCCTGAGGGGACGCCGGTGCGCGCGTCGGGGTGGTGGTATCAGCCGGCGATTGGTGGGACGCTGCTGGTGGCGGCGCTTGGGCTGCATCTTCCGGCGGCGTTCATGGGTCGCGGATGGTGGCGCGTGCTGGGGCTTGGGGGCGCGGCGCTCACGGTGGTTGGGCTGGCGCTGACGGGTGCTCGCGGGGCGTGGCTGGCGGCGGCGTTGCTGGTGGCCGTTGTGGCGGTGTGGACGGTGTTGCATGGCGTGACGCGGGCGACGTGCTGGAGGCGGCTGGGCCTGGTGATGGGGGCTGCGGCGATCGTTGTCGGGCTTGCGTGGATTGGCGTGGGGGACAAGGTGTCCCAGCGCGTCGGCGCGGCCCAAGCGGACCTGCGGCGCGTCATCCACGAGAAGGACTTCAACTCCGACACTGGCGGCCGCCTGCTGATGAACTGGTGGGCTATTGAGATCATCATGAAGCACCCGATCATCGGCGTGGGGGCTGGCGGGTACAAGGCTTGGGTGCTAGCGAACCTTGAGCGGCGCGGCATTGATCCTTCGCAGCGGCGCGTGATCGGGCAGGCGCACAGCACGCCGCTGCATGTCGCCGCGACGACGGGGCTGGTGGGACTGGCGCTCTGCGTGCTGACCTTTGGTGTGGCGCTGTGGGGGAGCGCTCGCGCGCCTGGTGGCGCGATGGACTGGGGGAGCTATGACGCCGCGCCGTTCTTTGCGCTGCTTGGGCTGTGCATCGTGAGCGTGTTTGAGACGCTGCACGTGAACGCGCAGACGGCGGCGGTGGTGACGTTTCTCATGGCGCTGTCGATGTGGCCGCGGGTGGCGGCACAACCAGAGGCGCAGGGCAGGCGAGCCGCGGGGCTTACTTGATCTTTGCGAGTTGCTCGGCGGCTTCTGCGATGATGATCGCGGCGCAGGCGAGCTCGTCCGGTGTGGTTTCGCGTGAGAGGCTGAAACGCAGTGTGCCGTGGGCTTCGTGCTCTGGGACTCCCATCGCGAGCAGGACGGGGCTTGGTTCGAGTGATCCTGAGCTGCACGCGGCGCCCGCGCTGGCGTAGACGCCGCGTTCAGAGAGGGCGAGGAGGAGCGCTTCGGCCTCGAGTCGCGGGAACGAGATGCTGGATGTGTTCCAGAGGCGATTGGCCGCGTGGACCTTGGCCCACGGGAGCTGCGCGAGGACGCGCGACTCGAAGTCATCGCGCAGTGCGGCGAGGCGGCCTCTGAGCGCGGCGTCGTTAAGCCACGCCGCGGCTTCCTCGCAGGCCACGCCCGCGCCGATGATGGCGCTGGTGTTTTCGGTTCCGGCGCGCCGGCCCATCTCTTGTGAGCCGAGCAGTGTTGGGCGCAGTCGCATGGAGGTCGCGAGCCAGAGGATGCCCACGCCCTTTGGACCATGGAACTTGTGCGGGGCGCAGATCAGCGCGTCGCAGGGGCAGAGGTCCCCATCCGCGCCGGGCGCGTCCTCGCGCACGCGTGTGGGGCATTTGCCGACCCATTGTGTTGCGTCGCAGATGAACGTCGCGCCCGCCGCTCGCGCGGCGTTGGCGATCTCGCGCACGGGCTGGATCGCGCCGGTCTCGTTGTTGGCCCACTGAACAGCGATGATGGAGCCGCGGCCTGCTCGCGCGATGGCCTCTCTCGCGGCGTGCTCGTCGATGATGCCGCTGTTATCGCTGCGGAGCGCGAGTAGCTCGCGCTTCACGACGCCGAGCTTTGCGAGTTCTTCACCGAGGTCGCGGATCGCGGCGTGCTCGACGGCGGTAGTCAGCAGCGTGGGGACAGTACCGGCGCGGGCCGCGACGCTGCCGCGGATGGCGAGATCGAGGGCTTCGGTGCCGCCGCTGGTGAAGACGATCTCTCGCGGCTTGCTGCCGCCGATCAGGGTGCAGACGTGGTCGCGCGCGAGCTCGAGCTCGCGCCGGACTTCCTGGCCTGCGCGATGGACCGAGGAGGGGTTGGCCCAGAGGGACTCATCTGCTCGCGCGATGGCGGCGCGGACTCGCTCGGTCGGGCGCGTCGTCGAGTTGGCATCGAGGTAGATCATGATGGCCAGCGCGTGAGGCTAGTCGCGCCCCACGAGCAGTCGCTCGAAGACATCACGAACAGTGGTTCCCTTGGCATCCTCGCCCTGGCCGGGGACGCGAAGCGCATCAAGGACGCCGTAACCAAGGCCCGCGTGGATCAGGATCCAGGCGATGACCTCGGCGGAGAAGACCTTCATGACTTTGCGGTCTTCCTGGGCCCGGGCGATCTCGCGCACGAGGAACTCGTGTAGGTTTGCGAAGTGGTTGGCGATGGCCTTGCGGATCGCCGCGTCGTCAACCTCGGTGATGGCCTGCATCAGCACGCGGTAGGGGAGGCGTCCGACCTCGACGACCATGGGGTTGTCCGAGAGGAGGCGGCGGAGGCGCTCGGAGGGATCCTTCGCGTCGGCGAGGTGGCGTTCCCAGTGGGCGATGGTCTCTTCGCCGGTGCGGTCGATGAGGGCGATGAAGAGCTTCTTTTTCGAGGCGAAGTGGCGGTAGATGATGGGTTCGGTGACGCCCGCGGCCTTGGCGAGCTCCGCCGTCGTTGCGCGTGCGAACCCGCGCGTGGCGAAGAGCTCCGCCGCGGCGTCGAGGAGTTGGGACCTTCGCTCCTTGGCTGGCAACCGACGCGCCGAGGTCATTTGCTGGCTCCCTTTCGGCTACGAAACGACGCTGATGCGGCCACGGGCGATGTCGCGTGTCGTAACAGGATTGACTTCACGGCCATAGGTTAGCGAGGGCGAACATGAAGTCGAGGGAAGGGGCCAACCTTCACCCTGTCACGCGCGGTGGGCGGGGGCCAAACTCGAACCCAAACTCGAACCCAAACTCGAAGTAGACTGGGACCTTCCTCGCACACTTACCGAACGAGGGCCACGCGATGTTCAGCAGCGGCTTTAGGGTTAGGTTTAGCACTGTTCTCGGCACCATCACGTGCGAGCGGCTCGCGCTCCGAAGCAAGGTCCTCGCGCCGTTTCGCGGCATTGACCGAGGCGTTCAGCGGGCGTTGTCTCTGGTCTGGCTGCTGGTCGCGCTGCCGGTGGTTGCGGCGCAGCCGCCCGCCCCGAGCCCGGCACCCGCCCCGGCACCTGCCCCGGCACCCGCGCCAACTCCCGCCCCAGTCGACGAACCAGGCAACGAACCCTCCCCCGCGGAGCCCGATGATCCCGCGCGCGGCGGCGATGAGCCGGGCGGATATCCCGACGAGCCCGTCGCGCTTCCCGACACCGCCG
>JBBQGR010000082.1:0-8568 GCA_038323185.1 Phycisphaerales bacterium
GGGAGGAGGGGGAAGGGGGGGAAGGGGGCTGGGACTGTGCTGGTTCCGCGCCTGCTTTCTCGCGACTCTCCTGTGCGAGGCAGACCGGCGCCATCACCGATCCTGCGGCGAGCGCCACCACGAAGGCGAGCGTGAGAGGGAGACCCGGCACATGAAACGGCCCGTCGGAACTGGTGTGCGTCATGCCTCATTGTTGGGACGCTGCGCACTGGCCGCGCTCGAGATCGACAAAAGCCGGCGCAGCGCCTGCCCGGGCTCGGGATCGCGCATCAGGCTCTCGCCAACCAGCACGATCTTGACTCCGATCTGGCGCAGCCGCTTGATATCCGCGGGGGTAGAGATCCCCGACTCGCTCACAAGGATCGTGCGATCCTCGGCCATGTCGGCCAGGCGCAGCGTGTTGCCAAGGTCGACGGTCATGGTGGTCAGGTCGCGGTTGTTGATGCCCAGGAGCGCGTACCCCGCGTGCGGGAATCCGACGTAGGGCCTCACGCGCAGCAGGTTCTCGACATCGTGCACCTCAAGCAGCGTGGTGAGCCTCAACTGCTGCGCGAGGATGAGCAGGTCGATGAGCGTGGCATCGCGCAGGCACTCGGCGATGAGGAGCACCGCGTCCGCACCCGCCGCCGCGGCCTCCCACACCTGGTACGGATCAACGATGAAGTCCTTGCGCAGCACCGGCAGCGGCACGCGCTCCTTGATCCGCCGGATGAAGGACAGGTCCCCGCCGAAGAAGTCGCGATCGGTCAGGCACGAGATCGCCGCGGCCCCGCCCCGGTAGTACTGTTCCGCGATGAGCTCAGGAGCAAAACCATCACCCGCGTACTCGGGCCGGATCAGGCCCGCCGAGGGGCTCATGCGCTTGACCTCCGCGATTACCGCCGTCCGGCGCGGCGGATACGGCCTCGTCACCGCAGTAAAGAAGTTGCGCGGAGCCTCGCCCATTCGCACGATCTCCTCGAGACGGTGCTGGGGCGTCTGCGACTTGGCCGCCTCGATCTCAACGAGCTTGCGATCAATGATGCGCGAGAGGGTGGCGGGCATGGCGCTGGGTGTCAACGCAGGCTGGTCGGGAAAACGCTCGTCGCTGGGTTGGTGCACAGGGATGATTGTTGCCGCGCTGGTGGCGGGAGCGAGCACAATCGCGTCTGCGGCGGATGATCCTCGCTCCACACCAACCAAGACCGCAACCAGCACCGCAACCGCCGCGGCTACCACGCTCCTGACCAACCCCTGGCTCTGGATCAATCTCGCCGCCGTCGCCCTCGTTCTGGGCGTCATGTGGATGGCCGACGTCATCCGCCCTCGCTCCCTCTCGCGCCACGGGATCCGCGATGTCTCGCCGTACCCGTGGTGGATCTGGGTCGTCGCCGCGGTCATCACGCTTGTCGGCACCACGCTCGGCCAGAGCTTCGCCGCCCTGGGCCTTGGCATCACGACAGCGCCGACCGCGACGCGCGAGCTCGCGATCATCGGCGTCGCGAGCTACTCAACGGGCATCATCGTCGCCACCGTGATTGCCTGGCTGATCCACGGCAGCGCACCCTTCGCGGGATTCCGTCCGACGTGGCGCGGCGCGATGCTCGGTGTTCTGGGCGCGGTGCTGGCATGGCCGGTGGTCACCGCAACCGGAATGATCCTGGTCGCGGCGCATGAACTCTGGACGGGCCAGCCCGTGCCAAGGCTGGCCCACGCCACGCTCGAGCGCGTTGTCGCGGGCACGCTGGACCCTTGGACCATGGTGCTCATCGGCTGCGCCGTCATTGGCGCGCCGATCCTCGAAGAGCTCATGTACCGCGGCTTCGTGCAGTCGGGAATCCTGCGGGCCACCGGCCGCGCCTGGCTCAGCGTGCTGGCGGCCTCTGTCTTCTTCGGCCTGATGCACGTCGCGGGCGGAGCAGGCATGCCCTGGTACGCGGTTGCGGTGGTGACGGTGCTGAGCATCTGCATGGGCGCCGCCTTCGAGCGAACACGCGATATTTCAACGCCGCTGGTCATGCACATCTTGTTCAACGCGGGCAACGTCGCGATGGCGCTGCTCGCCACGGGCAAGTAACGAGGCGTGTGTTGCGTTCGTGTCAGGAGCCCCCGCCCCGCGCTCGGTCCGCGTGTCTGAATGGTGAAAGATTCGTGAGTGTTGCGGAAGCTACTCACGCCAGCGGCGAGCCCGGATACTCTTACTCCATGAATAGATCTCTCGCGGCGGGTGGTCGGGGTGGCTTCACGCTCATCGAGCTGCTGGTGGTGATCGCCATCATCGCCGTGCTCATCGGCTTGCTCCTCCCCGCCCTGGGCAAGGCACGCGAGGCTGGACGCACGGTCAAGTGCCTCTCCAACATCAAGCAGCTCGGCATGGCTGGCATCCAGTACGGGCAGGACTACAAGGAGACGACCTGGCCTCCCGGCCAGTGGGCCCGCCTGCCCGACGCGAACGAGACAGACCCTACGCGCGTCTCCCCCGGGCTGCTGTACCAGTATGTCTCCAACGCCGACGTGATCGGCGAGTGCCCCGCGAACAAGCGCCGTGCGTCGGGCACCGGCGACGGCAACAACATCTTCAACACGCTCACCGACCTTGACTTTGACTACACAATGCCTGCCAAGATGTCGGGCGCCAAGCTCGGCATCGAGACCCGCATCGGCTACATCCAGCCGACGCAGACGGCCATCAGCGTCATCCGGAGCGAGGACGCTCGAACGCAGCTCACGCCGCTTCCGGGCCTGCCGCTCTTCGTCGAGGAGAGCACCGTCTGGTTCAACGACTCGATCCAGGACGGACTCTGGGGCAACGAGGACCAGATCACGACGCGCCACGCCAAGGGCGGGCACGTCGCGATGCTCGACGGAGCCGCGTCGCTTTGGAAGACGCCATCAGGGCCCAACGAACGCCTTCTCGACGGAGACTTCATCGCCAACCACCTGTATGTCCAGCTCAAGCAGCAGGACCGCGGCTGGTACCAGTTCGACGGCCGCTTGTTGCGTCCCAATGGGTGGATCAACAGCCCCGGGCGTTAGCGCATCATGAAGCCTGCCTCGTCTCGCGGCCGCTCGGTCGTCGCCCGGTCGTGGCCCGTTTGCCGTGTAGTCGACGGCAGTTGAGTCTCGAAGAGATCGCGGTCCGTGCGTATACGGCCCGCGCGATTTGTGTGGTGGAAAGCTTCCCGTGAAGCGTGAGTTCAAGAGGAGAATCGCAGTGGAAATCAGCAGCCGTCTCGTCTCGATCCTGGCCCTTGTGGCCTGCGCTGGCGCCGCCGTCGCCCAGCCTGTTCCCCCCCAGCCCACGCCGAACATCCCGGCGGGCACGGACATCTTCGGCGACGCGATCCAAGGCCCCGGCGCCTGGCCTGCGGGCCTCTCGGGCGCCAACTTCCTCGTTGGCCTTCCCGCCAACACCATCAACGGTCGCTTCGGCTCCAACGGCCTGTCCCACCGCGCCCTCTTCTCTGGCCCCTACGCCTGGTCCGCTGGCAACACCAACGAGGGCGATATCGACTTCGTCATCGGCGTGGCTCAGCCCTCCGACGTCCGCAGCTTCCCCACATGGAGCGGCTGGGACGCCTTTCGCGAAAGCGACAGCGGTATCCCCGATCCCAACCTGACCACCAACCCCTTCCCCACCGCCCTCAACGACTCGTTTCGCTTCTCTTGGCCGGAGAATGAGAACTGGGGCCGCCTGCGGCTTCGCGACGCGCAGCAGTACGCCCTTCCCAACTTCGCCTGGGCCACGCACCCGGCCCGGGGCGTCATGATCGCGACGGTCGCCGCCAACGGTCGCGACAACGTGAACTTTGACCGCAACAACCGCGCCACCGCGATGGGAACCTTCTACGGTCACGCCCACGTCACCGACGACGGCGGCGACGCCACCGGCCGCTCCTACAGCGCCATCACCGGCAACTTTGGCGGCACAGGGCTCTACGTCTCCACGTACGTCGTTGGCAACCGCCCCGGCGAGAGCGACGAGGCCGTCATCGACGTCTCCACGGCCTACTTCCCCTACGAGGCTGGCTGGATCGGTGGCTACTACGACCCCTCCGCCAACGCCTTCGCCGGCGGCTGGCGTCAGCGCAACGGCTTCGACGCCGCGCAGCAGAATCTCTCTGCCAGCGTCGTCACCCAGCTTGATTTCTTCGACGCCCGCTACGCCGTCACCCTCCCCGGCGTGACGCCCGCCGACGGCATGCTCTTCGCCCAGAACTGCAACGACACCAACGAGTCCTTCATCACCGGCGTGCTCCCGACCCAGACCGGCTGGGACATTCTTCAGCGTCGCGACGAGATCGCCGACGCCTCCGGCACCAGCCCCAGCGCCTTCGCCTCCAACGACAGCAACTCGCGATTCACCTTCGTCTTCGTTCCCTGGAACGCCAACAACCTGATCGGCGCCCATGTCGCTGGCGACGGCTCGCTGATCCGCTCCGAGGGCCAGTTCACGCTTCTCCGTCAGTCCGAGGGGCAGTACCTCCTCACCATCCCCGGCGAAGACATTACCAGCGGCGGCCTAATCGTCCATGGCGCTGGCAGCGTCCCCACCGACGCCACGATCCCCGACAACACCTTCTACTCCTTCGAGTACAACGCCGCGGCGGGCGGCTTCGTGATCCAGTCGCGCGTTCTGGACGCGGGCAACAACACCTGGGGCGAGAGCTATCCCCTGCGTGACTCCAACTTCTACTTCATGTGGATCGACTTCACCAACCCCGCCACCCTCGGCGGCAGCGGCCCGACCTGCGACTACGACTTCAATCAGGACGAGAACATCGACCTGACCGACGCGCAGCAGATGGCCCAGGTCTTCGTCGGCCTCCTGACGCCCGAGGCCAACTGGCTCGACGGCGACCTCAACGGCGATGAGAACGCCGACCTCACCGACGCCCAGCTTCTCGCGGCCTTCGTCGTCAGCGGCACCTGCGGCCTGTAACCATTAGTTCACGTGCCACGACCATCCGCTCTGAGATGATCGTGGAATGCACGAACCCGACACAGAACCCAAAGAACCGCCCGCGAAAGCGGGCGGTTTTCTTTTCTTCGCGCTTCAGAGCCGTCCGCGCAATCCGATGGTCTTCTTCACCCCGCAAACCACCATCGGCTTGCGCCGACGGCTCCGAAGAACGCTTCGATTCATGGGAATCTGGCGAATCTGTGCCATCTTTGAGGCATGAAGATCTCTTCCTGGGTAGTGTTCCGGTCCCCAACACCTCTTGGCCAGCACTTCCGTCACACCAAGCAAACCCAGCGCCCCTATCGCGTGACCGCGCTCATGGCCTTCGCCGCCGCGCTCCTCTCCACATTCGCCACAGCGCAGGCCCAGCCCGATCCCTCCGGCATCGACTTCGTCACCATTGGCGCGCCAGGCAACGCAGGCTGGGCAGGGCGTGGCAGGCCAGACCAGTGGATTGGTCGAGGTGGCGTTTCGTACGAGTACCGGATCGGCCGCTTTGAAGTCACCAGCCAGCAGTGAGCCGAGTTCTTCAGCGCGGCCTTCGACCGGCCTGCGAACGACCGGCTTCCCTTCCTTCACGTTCCCCAGTTCCGGGGAGCGAGCCCCGCAACGCCCAACACACCCGGCGGCCGGCGCTGGGTGACGCTGCCGGGTAACGAGATGATCCCGGTGGGGGACATCTCCTGGCGCATGGCGGCCATATATGCGAACTGGCTCCACAACGACAAGTCCACCGCGCGAAGCGCCTTCCTCAACGGTGCCTATGACGTCTCGACCTTCGGATACATCAATGGTGATGTCGCCACCGATCAGGCCGCGCATCATCCCAGCGCCCGGTACTGGATCCCGGCACTGGATGAGATGATCAAAGCCTCGCACCGTGATCCAAACAAGCCCAATCTCGACGGCACCACAGGCGGCTACTGGCTTTACAGCAACGGCAGCACCCAGCCGTGGGTCGGCGCACCCCCTGCCAGCATGGGTGGCAACGGTACCGCCAACTTTGGCTGGGACAGCGACGACTTCCCCGGAGTGAATCCATACACGGTGCCGTTGGGCTCGTATGCAACAACCAACCCGTTGGGGACTCTTCGATGTCTCTGGTGCCACATCGGAGTGAACCGAGGAAGTACTCACCGGAACGGGGGGTGTGAGGGTTCGAGTTCACGACGGCAGTTTCCGGGCTGGCACATCCGGCTTTGCTGTCCTCGACGCCATCTATTCAGTCGGATCTGAGTACCCTAGCTATTCCATGCCACGCTTCGGACTCCGAATCGCCACCATTCCTTCGCCAGCCTCCGTTTACATTCTGCTTATCGGTCTGGTATGCTCTTCCCAACAAAGGAGGCGATAGCATGACAAATCGAGTGTTAGTTGGGTAGCATCGAAGTGACGACTAGCCGTGCCATCGAAGTTCGCTTCGGACTTCGATGGTCTGAGTGCCTGCAACTTATCAATTGAAGCGAGAGCAGGAGTTACAACTTACCGATTTATCGCCCGCAACTTTCACGAATTCACACGAAACACTGCGAGTTCGTGCTTGGTCACTTGCGGCTGGACCAACGACGACATCGCAGCTTGGGGCGCAACACCCACCGACCTCAACAACGACAGCATCGCCGACGCCGCGGACCTCGCGCTCCTCGTCAATCTCGTCACGCAGACCGAGCAGGGCGGCGGTTGGAGCAACCCGCCGACGAAGTGAGCCTGCGGCGACACGAAGCTTCGGCGTACACCTCGAAGTCGCCCGCGAGAGTGGGCGGCTCTTATTTGCGCCACCACCGGGTGGTTTGACGGAGACCGGCACACCACCCAATCCAAACCGCCCCTCCCCGCGCTGTAGTACCATGCCGATCCATGGCCGTCGCCTCCGCGGAATCTCTCCACCTCGAACCCCTCGCCGGGCCGGCGATGGGGCCGGTTCGTCTTGAGGTGGCCGAGGGGCCTGCCACGCTTGGGCGATCCGCCGCGTGCCGCATTGTCCTTGCCGATCCCGATGGCACCGTCTCGCGATTGCACGCCGAGCTCCGCCCCGTCAGTGGCGGGTGGCTTCTCTCTGATCTTAAGAGCAAGCACGGCTCGTTCGTGAATGGCAACCGCCTGCGAGATGGTGAGCCCACGCCGCTGCGTGATGGTGATCGTGTGCGCATCGGTCCCTGGACCTTCCATGTCGGCCCACGCCGCGCGGGGCATGAGACGCGCTTTGCCGTCACGGCCGATGATCGTCCTTCGATGGGCGGCGCGGTGCGGCGCGTCGGCATGCCCAATCCCGGCACCGATGCCTCCGCGCGCCTTGGCGTGCTGATGCGCTGTGCCTCGCGCCTGCCGCAGGCCGCAAACGAGGCCGAGGCCGCGCTCGCAGTCGCAGAGTCACTCCTCGCGGGCTCGGGCTATCCGCGTGCCGCGGTCGTGCGTCCGATGGGCTCGGGCGAGGCCGTCGAGGTTCTCGCATCCGCCTGCCTTCCGAAGCTCGTCGCCGATCAGGCCTTCAGTCGCTCGCTCCTTGATGCCGCGATGCTCGGCGAGACGGCCTCACTCAGCAGCGATGTCAACGGCGAGTCCGGCAGCATGAGCTCGCTGGGCGTGATGCGCGCGCTCTGTGCGCCCGTGATGCTCGACGGCGAGGCCGACGCCGCGATCTACCTTGACTCGCGCCGCGGCGAGCCAGCACCATCACCCTCTGATGAGAACGCCGCGAGCGCGTTCGTGCAGGCCATGGCCCAGTTGCTAGCCCTCGCGTTGTCAGGACTTCATCGACAGCGCCTCGAGTCCGACCGCCAACGCCAGAACGCCGAGCTCAACAACGCGCACGAAGTTCAGCGCATCATCATGGCCCCGCCCTCGGGCGAGCTCGCCGTCGGCGGCGTCAAAGTGCGCTACGCCATGCGATCCATCCCCGGCCGCTTTGTCGCCGGTGATCTCTTCGACTGCTTCGAGGCCGTCACGCCCGGGGGGCGCGAAGTGGCCTGCCTTCTGCTGGGCGATGTTGTGGGCAAGGGAATCGCCGCTGGCCTTGTCATGGCCAACGTGCAGGCACACCTCTCGCGCAGCCTGCGCGCCTGCGCCGATCCGGGCTCGGTCTCGTGCGAGGCCAGCCGCATTGTCGCGCAGTACGGCGAGCGTCTCGCGCTCGCCGTCGAGCAAGGCTCCCTCTTTCTCTCCGCCTGGATCGGCGTCATCGATCCGCAGGCCGGGACGCTCCGCTTCACCGATGCCGGTCACGGATACGCGATCCTGCACCAGCGCGGCGAGGCTCCAGCCGTCGTCCAGGGCATGGGCGGTCCGCCGCTCGGCGTGGATGCGAGCTTTGTTTACGCCGCGGAGCCAGCCCCCGTCTCGCCCGGCGCCAGAATCCTTCTCTTCAGCGATGGCCTGGTTGAGCAGCGCTCGCCAAAGGGTGAGCCCTTCGGCGTCGCACGCACGATCGAATCCATGGCACGCACCAGCAGCGCCGAGGAGGCCGTCGCGGACGTCATCGCCGCGCTCCGCAGCTTCACAGGTGCCGACGAAACCCAGACCTTCACCGACGACGTCACCGTCGCCTGCGCCCAGATCCTGTAGCTCGATCCAAACTACACACAAGTGCGGGCGACAGGACTTGAACCTGCACAGCCTTTCGGCCACGG